>JAFTLD010000010.1 GCA_017452945.1 Clostridia bacterium
ACCGAATCCGGCACGACGAGCAGCTATTACTTCCAGCGCAACCTTCTCGGAGATGTCATTGGTATTTATAACACCAGCGGAATAAAAGTTGGCGGATACGCGTACGACGCTTGGGGTAATTGTACCATCACGCTCAACACCAATAACATTGCAACCAAGAACCCGATCAGATACCGCGGCTACTATTACGACGAGGAATCCGGGCTGTACTACCTCAACGCGCGTTACTATTCTCCCACTTGGCGTAGATTTATCTCGCCTGACGATACCGCTTATCTGGATACAGAGAATCCCAATGGGTTGAACCTGTATACGTATTGTAATAATGATCCGGTCAATTACGCAGATCCGAGTGGGCACATGGCGTTTTTTGTTGCAACGGCAATTGGTTGTGCGCTCATCGGTTTAGGTTGGGCAGCGTATAGCGATTATACTGCTGATGGTATTTGGTTTAATGGTTCTGTTGGAACCTATATTGGATATACTTTGTGTGGTGCTGTAATCGGAGCTACAATTGGACTCGCTGCCGCATCTTTATTAGCAGGCACTTTTGTCGCAAGTTGTGCTCAGGTATATATGGGACTAAATGGGCTAGCCTGGGCGTTAACTTTGGGAGGTCCAGGGGCTGCAGGACTATATATGATCAATAATTTGCTAAATTCAATTCATGTGAATGCACCATGGCTTGGCTATTATCCGCCTAATAATGGCTTTAGCGGTTCCACTGAAACCATAACACTACAAAGTGGCACCATATTGCAACGCTTCGGCGGTACAGGCGGGTCTTATGTTGCACCATATTATACAGCTCCAATGAGTTTATCATTGCCATATGCGCAGTTGCCCAATATGAACAATCCCCAACTTTACATTTTGAACCAATCTCTCGAAGTAACCGCGGGAACCGCGGCACCTTGGTTTGGTCAATATGGTGGAGGAACGCAGTATTTGCTGCCTCAAGCAATCAGAGAGCTGTTAGAACTTGGTATTATATCGAAGTATCCGTGAGGTAATCTATATGACTTATGGTGAATTATTACGTCAAATAAGCGAAAATCAAGAGCTTGGTGAGCGGCTATACATTTGTACCTTTTTTACTTGTGATTACGAAAAAATGCGAAGAGCTACGGTGACAATGGTAAAAAACGTTTTAGGCAAGTACGTGGTTACCCGGTGGTCAGATTTTGAATATGGCAGATATCTTGTAAAAAAAGAGTTCACCGATAAAGACTTAGCATCGGATTGTGCTTGGGATTTGTTATACAGATACCCAAAGACATGATCACAAGTCGCTGTAAAGAGGACGGTTGTGTCTCTCCCCCGCTTGGTTGTGATGCGGGAGCAAGCCCCCGCCCTACGGGAGCACCCGTCCTACGGGAGCACATCCGCCCTGCGTACCAAAAGCAAAAAACACAACTGCGCGCTCGGGGATTGCGTCTTGGCGGGGACGGAGCATTGTTACGCCGCGCTGTAACCGAACATGACACAAAAAACAATCACGCGGTGTAACAAGGGCCTGTCCATCCGACAGATCAGCCGCCTGACGGGGATCAGCTTTGGTATTGTTTCAAAAGTTTAACTAAATTACGCGCGCATAACAGGTGGACGGAACCATGTTACATTGCGCTCCCTTGAGTCGCTGCAACGTAACGTGGACCCGTCCCCGCAGTTACACGCTTGGTTAACCGTTCGGGGATGCGTGTAACCGGGGACGGAGCATTGTTACGCCGCGCAACACCCGAACATGACACAAAAACCGATCACGCGGTGTAACAAGGGCCTGTCCCCCGTTACGCGCAACATGTAAAAATCCCTTATAGTATAAGGGAAATTAACGTAACAGAGAACCGTCCCATGTTACAGGTTTATATGCAAGCTTTGCGTACTTTGAACAAAGGAATTCAATTTTTGGTAAAGCGAGTTTAATTTATGAAAGAGAGATTATCACCTTCACGGGACATAAATAATGTGTTATCTAAATTAGGAGTAATCGTACAACAGCGAAACGGACTTGTTAGTCGTGTGGAAGATTGCGAATGGATTCCTTACTACATGTTCAGATTTGATGATACTATCGAGAAATCCATATATGATGATATAAAGCATTGTATAGAAACATTTGATGGAAAGTTAAAATGGACACTATATTATGAGCCTAATCAACCACCTAAGCGTTTGTATGTTATTGTTCCACAAAAATATGCTAACAAAGCTGCAAGAGGAAGACGCAAAAATGCGAGAGGCATGTATGTAAAAGCACCAATATTTGAGGATGAGCTTTATGGCGAAGAGGCATTTTGGCAAACTTGCAATTTGGCTATACTAGACACACCTAAGTTAATTGATTGGATTTCAAATTGGTTCGATATTTAAATGATTTATACCTATAGTGTAACAGGGGACAGTCCCCTGTTACACCCGACTCTCTGCCACATGAGCAAGCCCCCGTTCCGCTCAGCGGAACGGGGGGCATTTTTAGGGGGGATTGACAAATGCTGCCATATATGATATACTGAATACGAGGAGAGATCCGAAAATATGGGGTATAGGCCTGTAATAAGGGCAGGCGTTTCTACAGACCACCGATAATGGTTGACTACCGGGGCATAACCGATAGCCAACCTTTTTTGTCTTTTTTAGGGAATATCGGTACACTTTCGCGCATACAATACACGATAAGATATACGGATAAAGGAGAAAGACTATGAAATTATGGATAGATGGAAGAGAATTTGAGGCACGGGCAGGGCAATCGCTGCTGGATATCGTGCAGGAATTGGGACTTTGCACAGGCAGGCTTTCGGATGATCCGCTGGTGGCCAAAATTGCGGGCGAGGTGTTTACCCTAAACTATATACCGCTGCGGCAAAAGGACGTTTTGCCGGACAGGGAATCTAAGCGCAAGGCAATGGCTGCCTCGGGCGGAAAGATCCGCCTTTTGCGCTATGCCGATGCGGCGGGGAAGGCAGCATACACGCGCACGGCACAGTTTGTGCTGTTCCTTGCATTGCATGAGCTGTGGCCGGGGGCGCGTGCCACTATGCGCTGTACGCTGGGCTCTGCCTTGTATATCAAGGTGTCAGGCGCTTCGGATTTTTCTGCCGAGCGGCTGCGCGCGCGCGTGTCGGACATTGTTGCACGTGATATTTCGCTTAATTTCCACCGCATTCCCACCGAGCAAGCGATTGCGCTGTATAGCGAGCGCGGACAGACCGATAAGGCAAGGCTGCTTTCTTACCGCACGCATCCTACGCTGGACGTGTATGAATACGGTGATTTTGCCGACTATTATTACGGTGAAATGGCACCGAGCACAGCGTATTTGCGCACCTGGGAAATTTATCCCACAGCAGACGGCTTTGTGTTCGTGTTTCCCGATGCGGAAGATCCCGACCGTGTTTCGCCTTATTGCGAAATGGAGAATTACTACAACGTGTACAGTGAGGGGATCGCATGGGGCAATCTGATGGGCTGCCGCACGGTTGCCGATCTGAACGAAATGGTGGATTCGGGGAGCATTCGCGAGCTGATCCGTGTCAACGAAGCGTTACATGAGAAGAGATTTTCGCAGGTGGCGGATATGATCTGCTCACGAGGTGCGCGTGCGGTCATGCTGGCAGGTCCCAGCTCGTCGGGCAAAACTACCTCTGCCAACCGCCTTGCCACGCAGCTGCGCGTGCATGGTAAAAAGCCGATCCTGATGAGCCTTGACGACTACTATATCGACCGCGACAAGATCGCGCCCGGTCCCGACGGAAAGGTGGATCTGGAGCATATCAACACGATTGATACGGTGTTGTTTGGCGACCATCTCCGCACCCTGTTGGCAGGCGGAGAGGTCGAGCTCCCCTCGTTCAATTTCAAATTGGGTAAGAGGGAATGGAGAGGCCACACGCTGCAGCTGGATGCCGATTCGGTCATCATCGTCGAAGGGCTGCATGCGCTCAATCCCGTCATGCTGCCTGAAGACCTGTCACCCGACGCAGTATTCAAGCTGTTTGTATGCCCCCTCTTGCCGCTCAATCTGGATCTGCACAACCGTATTCCGTCCAGCTATTTGCGTCTGCTTCGACGCATTGTGCGTGATTTTGAATTCCGAGGCTCATCGGTCAGCGGGACGCTTTCCATGTGGGATTCGGTCAGACGCGGTGAGGCACGCTGGATTTTCCCGTTCCAGGAGCAGGCCGACGTGATCTTCAACAGCTCTACGCTGTATGAGCTTGCAGTGCTGAAAAAGCATATTTTCCCGCTTCTGGTAGCGGTTGAACCGGACGACGAATACTATGAAGAGGTGCGCGCCATCGTCAAGGTGCTGAATTTTGTACATGAAGCCGACGTGGACGACGAGATCCCGCCCACAAGCCTTGTACGCGAATTCATCGGCGGCAACAGCTTTTACAGATGATTGAGATCGACACTATCATACATTTTCCAAAAAGTTAAGCTTCGCAGTATAATTTCCTTCTCACGACAAATACTAACATCACGGTTTGAATTGTGCAGGGGCGGGCATCGCCATTCCGCTAAAGAATCGACATCTTGAAACGGACGGCTAAATTTTGGCATAGTCGAAATTCCCGCCTCTGCAAATGCATTTGTAAAAGGAGAATTATATATATGAAAGCCACAGGAATTGTAAGAAGAATCGACGATCTTGGACGTGTTGTGATCCCCAAGGAGATCAGAAGAACCATGAGAATCCGCGAGGGGGACCCGCTGGAAATTTTTACTGACCGCGAGGGCGAGGTCATTTTCAAGAAGTATTCGCCCATTGGTGAGCTGGCCTCTTTTGCCGGACAGTATGCTGAGACCTTGCATAAGATCTGCGGTCTGGGAGTGGTGATCTGTGACCGTGACGCAGTCATTGCGTCCGCGGGTGTGTCACGAAAGGAGTATGCGGATAAGGCGCTTTCCGAGGAGCTGGAGAGCGTGATCGAGGGCAGAAGCCTGTACGTTTGGCGCGAAGGTGAAGAGAAATATCCTGTTATTTCGTATGAAACAGCGCATTTTGTCAGTTGTGCCATGCCCATTATCAGCGAGGGCGATATCGTGGGCTGCGTGGTGTCTGTGGCGGATAAGTCGGTCGAACGTGCGGGAGAAATGCACAGTGACGTGGAATGCAAGCTGGTGCAGACCGCGGCCAGCTTTCTTGGCAGACAATTGGAGGGATGAGCTCAGGGTGGACGCGAATGCGTCCACCTTTTGTTATCGGAGCCACCGCTTGGCGGCTTGGGCCTCTGCTTTCCTTAAATATTGTATGAATTTGTCACCAAAGACCTTGATTTTTGGCGTATATCTTGGTATAATAAAATGAATGATTATATCTTGGGGGGAAATGCCCTAAAAAGGAGTTGCATATGGAAAGAGTATCCAAGCACAATTATTACTTAGATATTGCTCAAACCGTGGCCGAGAGAAGCACCTGCCTGCGAAAAAAATATGGCTCGATCATAGTCAAGAACGACGTGATCGTATCCACGGGCTACAACGGCTCGCCCAGAGGGCGCAAGAATTGCTCGGATATTTCTTATTGTATGCGCGAGCATTTGCAGATTCCCCGCGGAGAGAGATACGAGCTGTGCCGTTCGGTACACGGTGAGGCAAATGCTATCATTGCCGCATCGCGCGAGCAGATGCTGGGTGCGGATCTGTATATGGCTTGTGTGGATCCCAAGGATGGCTCGATCGTGAGCGGTACCTGTTCTTGCATGATGTGCAAGCGCATGGTGATCAATGCAGGCATTGCACGTGTCATTATCCGCGACACCAAGGATGATTTTCGCATCATTGAGGTGTCTGACTGGATCGAAAACGACGATTCCATGAGTGGCCAATTTGGATATTGATGAGGGGAATGGTTATGAAAATCAAATGGATTGCACTTGTGCTGGCATGTGTTATGTCGGTGCTGTGCCTTTGTTCCTGCGGGGGCGCAAAAATCGCATATGATCAGGAGGACGGCAGCTATACCGACAAGCGCGGCAACACCTATCTGCGCGCACCCTCCTGCTACGAGCCCGTTTCCTACGATTCGGAAAAAGTCTACGGTACGCTGACTGCGGGTATTGGGACCTTTGATCTGTACAGCATTGCAGGTACGGAAAAAGGGGAGTGGCTGACCACAGCAGAAAAGGACGTGCTGTACAAGGATTCGGTTGCCTTGCCTACACTGCAGGATTTTGGGACGAATTGCATTTACGTCTGCCGTGAGGGAGAGAGCATTCACGCCTTTGCGCGTATCGATACGGCAGCTGAGATCAATGCGCTGGTCAAGGCTTATTTAGAGGGTGAGAGTATTCCGTATCCCAGCCGTCAGGCAACGCAGAGTCTGAGATTGCGTTTTGCTTCCGAAAAGTATCCCTTTCTCTATTATCGCCTGACCTATCTTGAATATTCCTCCGACGTGATCGTGTACGATACGGATGAGAACGGACAGGAGATTGAGATCAATTACGGCAAGTATTTTATTTACAACAGAGATGACGGCAGATGCGTTCCCGTGGGGGATGCGGTGCACAAGTACGTGGAATGATGGAACAGAACAAAAAGAGAAAAAGACTTTATACACAGCCGCTGACAGCGGCACATATCCCCGAGGTGGCTGAGCTTGAAAAGCTGTGCTTTTCTGCGCCTTGGAGCGCGCAAAGCCTGGAGCTTTTGACGCGCGAGGGGATCGGCATGGGAGTGGTATATCTGCAGGACGGAAAGGTTGTTGCGTACGGTGGCATGCTGTGCGTGGTGGATCAGGGGCAGATCACAAACATTGCCGTGCATCCCGATTACCGTCGCCAAGGGATCGGCCGTGCTATTGTTGGTGCATTGCTTAAGTACGCAATGGATGAAAAATTTGAAGAGGTCACGCTCGAGGTGCGTAAGTCCAACGAGGCGGCACAGGCTATGTATCGCTCTATGGGATTTCGTGCCATTGCCACGCGTCCCGGCTTTTATTCCAAGCCGACTGAGGATGGCGTGATCATGACAGCATATTTGTAATTTTGGAGATATTATGTACATTTTCGGAATGGAAAGCTCCTGCGATGAAACGTCTGCTGCGGTCATTTACGCAGACGATGCAGGGAATTTGACGATCAAATCCAATATTGTGGCGTCACAGGTGGACGTGCACCGCTTGTACGGTGGCGTTGTGCCCGAGATCGCAAGCCGCGCACACGTGGAGGCGGTTTCGCGCATCACAAAAGAGGCACTGGATACCGCGGGTATAGGGATCAAAGATCTGGATTGCGTGGCAGTCACGGCTAATCCGGGGCTGATCGGTGCGCTTTTGGTAGGTGTGAATTTTGCTAAATCCTTTGCATTTGCCAACAATATACCGCTTGTTGCGGTGAATCACATTCACGCGCACGTGGGTGCGGCATATTTGTCGCATCAGGGACTCAAGGCTCCCTTTATTGCGCTTGTAGTATCGGGCGGTCATACCCAGTTTTACAGAGTGGATACCGATACGCAGTATACCGAGATCGGTGGTACGCGTGACGATGCCGCGGGCGAGTCGTTTGACAAGGTCGGCCGTGTGATCGGCATGCCGTATCCCGGTGGTGCCGCTTTGGACAAGCTGGCATACGAGGGGAATCCCAAGGCGTACGCGCTTCCTTCTCCCGCGCTTGCGGGGGATCGCCCGGACTTCTCGTTCTCGGGTATCAAGACGGCTGCGCTCAATCTCATCAACGGTGCCGCACAGCGCGGTGAACAGATCAATGCTGCCGATATGGCTGCAAGCTATACGGCAACCATCGTCAAGGGCATTGTCAAGCAGACCGAAAAGGTGCTGGAGCAGACGGGTACGCCCGTGCTCGTGCTGGCAGGCGGTGTGGCGGCCAATTCGCACCTGCGCCGTGCGCTGCAAGAGCTTTGCGACGCGCATAAGGTCACGCTGGCCGTGCCTCCCATCTCGCTTTGCGGGGACAACGGCGCTATGGTTGCAGCGGCAGGATACTTTGCCTTTATGGACGGTGAGCGTGCGGGAACGGACCTGAACGCGAGCGCGTACGATTGAACATAAATCGTGCGTTTGTCAAGTCCTTTTCAGAAAATAAATCATTTTCGTCAAAAGGACGAATTTTAATGCGGTTTTCATAAAAAACACACAAGAATTGTTTTCCACATGGGTTTTCAACAGGCTGTGGAAAAACCCGTGGAAAACTGAATAATTCGGAATTTTATTCATGGAAAAATGTGGAAATAAACCGAAAAAGGTCGAATTTATAAGCGAAACTGTGGATAAGCCTGTGGAAACTGTGGATAACTTTATGCAAAGATGTACTTGTTGAAAACTTTTCCGACAGCCAAACCGTGTTTGAAAGTCAAAATTTTAACAGGAAAAAATATCGTCAATTTACACAAAAAGACAGCCCGGGAGGTATGAATTTTGGCATACGAAGAAATGGAAAAGCAATTGTCCGAGAGCTCCGAGGGACACAAGGAGCACGGCATAAAACCCTATATTTCTCCTGCAGTCGTACGCAGATTGCCGCGATACTATCGCTATCTGCGTGAGCTTTTGACGCAGGGCATTACGCGTATCAGCTCAAGTGAGCTATCCGCGCGTATGAACGTGACCGCCTCACAGATCCGTCAGGATCTCAACTGCTTTGGCGGCTTTGGCCAGCAAGGCTACGGCTATAACGTGCATTATCTGTTCACCTGCATCAGCGAAATTCTGGGTGTAGGTGCGGGTTTCCACGCCATCATTATCGGTGCGGGGGATCTTGGCCGCGCTCTGGTGCATCTTTCCATGTTTGAAAAGCGCGGTGTGGATATTTTGGGCATGTTTGATGCGGATACCTCCATGGCAGGCGTTGAGGTCGCAGGCGTTAAGATCTATCCGCTTTACGAGCTGGAACAGTTCTGTGCGCAAAATCAGGTGGATATTGCGGTGTTGACGTTGCCCAAAGAGGGAGTGCCTGCCGTGGCGGAACGATTGGTCAAGTGCGGTGTCAAGGGACTGTGGAATTATATGGGTGTTGAGCTGGATTACAGCAGGGATGATATTGTGATCGAAAACGTGCACTTGGGGGATTCGTTGATGATCCTCAATTATGAGATCTGCCGCAAGATGCAGGAAAAGCAAGAGGCACGGCAAGAACAGCTCTTGCAGGACGAGGAGTAAGGAGATTTATGGCTTTACAGATTCAATACGGAAACAGTGTGGTGGTACTGCCCGGTAAGGCGGCAGACGCTGTGCGTGATGCGGAAAAAAGCGACCTGGCGGTGCTTTTGGTGCTGCTTTCGGACGCATCCCTTTGCAACGCATACGGGCAAAAGGGGAGTGCCGAAGCCATTGCGCAAGCTGCTGGCTGCTCCGAGGACGAGGTGCGCTCAGCCGTGGCCTTTTGGCGCGGTGCGGGGGTGCTGAGTGTTGTCGGAGAGAAAAAGAAAAAGGTGCAGGAAACTGCTGTTGAAGAGAAAAGCGCGTCTGTGCAGACTGCACCCGCGGCAGCAGCACCCGCAGCAGACGGTGCTGCACTGCTTAAAAAGAGTGACGAACTGCCCAAGTATACGACGGCCGAGCTCGGGAACCTGTTAGAGGCAAGACCCGAAACGGCTGCTTTGCTGGAGGAGTGTCAGAACCTGTTTGGCAAGCTGTTTTCTACACATGAGGTCAACACCGTTCTGGGACTGACCGATTATTTGGGTTTGGATACAGAGTACGTGCTGATTTTAGTCACGCATTACTGCCAGTATTGCAGATTGCAGGAAAAGCGCCCCTCTGTCAGAGGCCTGGAAAAGCTGGCAATTTCTCTGTATGATCGCGGCATTACCGATATGGCCGCGCTGCAGGAGGAGCTTTTGCGTCAGGAAGAGCTGCAAAAGACGCAAGGGCAGCTGCGCGCGTTGTTTGGCATTGGTGCGCGTGCGTTGACCACCAAGGAAAAGCGTATGTTCTCGGATTGGGTACATACCTATAAGTACGATATGGAGATGATCAAGCTGGCTTTTGAGATCGGCATGGATGCTTCGCCCGATGCGTCGGTGGCGTATATCGATTCGATTCTCAAGCGTTGGAACAGCGAAAATATCCGTACCGCGGCAGACGTGGAAAAAGACAGGACTGCCCGTGAGGCCAAAAGAGGCAATGGAAAGACTGCAGAGACACAGAGCAGCAGCTTTGATACCGATGACTTTTTTGATGCCGCCATGCGCCGCAGCCTTGGCGACAATTACGATAAAATCATAAAGGGAGAGTGAGCGCATGGGTTATAATCAAGAGAATTTCCGCAGAATACGCGAAGAGTACAGCCGTAAGTACCTACAGGTACAAGAGGCCGCTACCAAGAGAAGAGAAGAGATCCATGCAATTCTACCCGAGGTGCAAGAAATCGATTCGCAGCTTTCGGATATGGGACTTAGGATCATGCAGGCTGCACTGCAGAGCGAGAATTACCAAGCCGAATTGGCAAAAATCGAGGCACAGTCGCATGCGCTGGAGCAGAGAAGGGCAGAGGTATTGATCCAAAACGGTTTTCCTGCTGATTACACTGCGCCCAAGTACGAGTGCGCGGCTTGCGGTGACACCGGCTATATCGATTATAAAATGTGTGACTGTATGCGCAAAAAGCTGATTTTGGCGGGTTATGAATCCAGTGGCATCGGTACACTGATGCAGACGCAAAGCTTTGAGAATTTCTCGCTGGACTATTATAAATCCGATCGCATGACCTATCTGCTCATGCAAAGCAATTTTGAAAAGGCCAAGGAGTATGCCAAGAGCTTCCACCCTGCAAAGAGTGACAATCTTGCCATGTTCGGCGGCACAGGGCTTGGCAAAACGCACCTTTCCACCGCCATTGCGCGTGAGGTCATTGAGAGCGGCTGGGACGTGGTGTACGTCAGTTGCGTGGATATGTTCGCAGATTATGAGGCACACCGCTTTGGTAACAGCACGGGTACGCCCACGGGCGCAGATCTCTCGCGCTATACCGATTGCGACCTGCTCATTATCGACGACCTTGGCACCGAGCTGTCCAATCAGTTCACCACCTCCTGTCTGTATGGGCTGCTCAACACGCGCTTGAACAGACATTTGCCCGTCATTCTGAGTACAAACCTTGAGACCGACGAGTTCCGTAAGCGGTATTGGGATCGCATCACCAGCCGCGTGCTGGGCAATTTTACCATCATGCCCTTCAAGGGAACAGACGTAAGAAGACAGAAGCTGAGTAAATAAAAAATCCCCGACGGAAAGGCGTTGTGTTCCTAAGGACACAACGCCAATTCTATTCGCCTTCGTGCGAGTATATTTCGCCAAAGGCGAAATTCTTGCTTACGCAGTGATATTTGGACTTCGTCCAAGTGATATTCGCTTCGCGAGCTTTGGAGGCGA
>JAFTLD010000023.1 GCA_017452945.1 Clostridia bacterium
AAGGAGTCAGGGGGAGGCGGGGGACAGAAACTACGGCGTTTGAGTTGGTTCTGTCCCCCGCGAAAACGCACAGATAAACAAGCAGCGCACGATTACGGGGCTCTGAACCCACGTTTGCGGTATACTTCAGCGTAATTCCACAGAACATCTACCGCAAACGATGCAAATCGCACAGCGATTTGCGGGGGCTGTCCATTCAGATACATGAGAAAAGCAGGAACGGCTCAAGCCGTTCCTGCTCTTCTGTGCTCGTAGGATAAAATTGCAACTTTGCCGCCTTCTATGAGAAAATAACTGTCCAAAAATTTTGGACAATATGGTTCATATTGCAGGATCTTTTCAACATCTCATGCCTTATTAATTTTTCCATCCGTCATATGAAATCGGATATCTGCCTTTTCCGCGATCTCCTCGGCGTGGGTGACGACAATGACGCACTTCCCTCTCTCGTGCGCGGCGGCGCGCAGCAGCGAAACGATATTTTCACTGTTTTCGCTGTCCAGGTTTCCCGTTGGCTCGTCGGCCAAAAGAATGGGCGGATCGGCAGCCAGAGTTCGCGCAATGGCCACGCGCTGCTGCTCTCCCCCCGAAAGCTGGCGAGGAAATTTTTTCTCATGCGCCGAACCAAGCCCGACCTGTGACAAACACTGCCGCGCAGCAGCCTTTTTTTGCGGTAGGGGGGTCTGCACACGCGCAATATCAAACGCTAACATGACGTTTTCCAGCGCCGTCAAATGCGGAATCAACTGATATGACTGAAAGATCATACCGATATTTTTCCGGCGATACAGCGTAGCGGATTGTGCAAAAATTGACGTACCGTCAAGCAGGATATCTCCGCGCAGCGGACGGTCGAACGCCGCGATCAGCGAAAGCAGCGTAGTCTTACCGCACCCACTCCTGCCGGTCAGTGCGTAAAAGTTTCCGGGCAAAAATTCCGCATCCACACCTCGCAGCGCATGAGTAACTCCGCTGCTTGACGTGTAATCATAATGAACGTCGCGCAGTTGCAAAAGAGTCATGGCGTATCACCTCGTTTCATCAAGTTACTTTTCAAAATCGGCAGCGCGAGCAGCAGTGATACCCCACACGCGCAGGGAATACAAAATGCAAGCCAACAGAGCATTTCTTGGGAAATGGCATATCGCAGCGTGATATTACTGCTTTGATATGCTTGCATTGCCGTCTGCAGCTGCGCTTTGATTTGCGCGCTGTCCCTCATAAATTCTGTGATCGCTGAAAGATTGGCCACGGCATTCTCTGCCCGACTCTGCATATACTGCCAAACGGCAGCGCACAGACCGCGCCCCACCAACTCACTCATCCCAATGGCCGTAAGATACGCAAGCAGCAGCACGGTAAATATCTCCGCAGCAAGTGTCAGAGCAATCACGCCACCTCGCTCTCCCAACGTGCGCCGCGTGAAGATCTCACCACCGCGCCTGCGAATAGCGTATCGCAGCAGCAAAAGCAGACACAGAATGCCAAAGGCAAGCGCGCAGCCATATAAAATCTCGGCAACGGTAGCGACGTGCGCGATCTGCGAGAGAGCAAATTTGTATTCGTAATCTCCGGCAACGATGGAAAAGTCCTCGGTACAAAGTCCGGCATCCATCAACGAGCCAATCACGCTTGCTGCCTCGGATGGCGTATCAAGATCACAGGTCACATACTGCACGCCAAGATCGTTCCAGGCGTTGGCATCCGGGCGAAGCGCATGCCATCCGCGCTCGGTGCGCGTCTGATAGTAATCGTACGTACGCCAAATACCGTTCCAGATGTCGGGCGTGGTCAATATTTTCAGGACCTCAAGTTCCGTATCCGTATCGTACACACCAATTACGTCAAGCTCAACGGCCGGCGGTGCAGGCATTTGTGCCATATCTTCCATCATGGAGGATATACGGTCGGTAACGGATGCACCCGTTTGCATATCTCCCAAGTCAAGCCCGCTGACATTTTCCGTATACCAGCCAATGACCAGCTTATCCGGTGCACCGTACAAGTCATACAACGCACGAGGCAAGATCACACCGTCACCAAAGCGATGCTCATCAAAATAAGTAACGAACAGTTCTTCTTCCCCATAGTCAAGCGCTTCGGCAGCCATGCTCTGGTCTGTGCAGGCGTAAATGCCCACGTCGTAAACCTCGCGCCCCTGCAAAAAATACACCTGCGGCTGCATGGAAAAGCCCTCATTGGCAGCAATGTTTTCCATAATGGTTTGGTATTCCTCGCCCGTGCGAATCAGATCCAACGGAATAAAAAAAGAATTGACCGGGTAATTCAGCGCACCCAGTCCGGGCTGTGCCTCCAAGAGTGAAAGCACCGCCGCATCCAGCAGCCGCTCATTGCGATTGATCACCTGCGCCTTTCCGTCCTCGCCCATCACCTTCTCATTTCTGGCTTTGAGCGAAACGGTCAGCGACACGTCGTATTGCGTCTCCAGCATTTCCATCGCATCACGGCAGGAATTTCTCACCGCGCCGCAAAGTAAAATCAACGAGGTAATCAGTGCACAAGACAAAAATAGCGGCAGATAAATCTGCGGCAAGCGCCATATATTTTTGCATATTCTTCTCATTTTACACATCCTCCACGGCACGTAGCAACTTGATCAGGCGACCTCGCATCACGTCAGCGCAGGAGATGAGCAGCATAGCAAGCAGCAAAACACCGACGATCTGCAGTGCCGCGCCGATGCAAGAGAAGATCATCTCCCGACCGATCATCCCCTGCATGCTTTGCAGCTCGTTTTGTGCAAAGGCCAGCATGTCCGAGCCCGTATTTCGAAGCGCATCCACCGAGGTACTCTCCGTTGCCCGTTGCAGCACCCAAACAGCCAACCTCTCTCCGCAAAGAGAGCTGATCACAGCACAAGCAGCAATGCCGAACGAGCAAGCAAAAACATTTTCCAGCACCACCTGCACAGCAATGAGCCCCCGACTCTGCCCGAGCGCTTGCAGCGTGCCAAGCTCGCGGCGGCGCGCACGGATAGTCGAATGAAGAAAGAGGATCATCAGCAATAGGGCAACTGCCGAAAAAACGATGCGGATGCCCGATACCGCCGCCATCAGCGTACGTGCGCCGCTATTGTTCCCCTCATAAATGTCGGAAACCTTGATAAAACGAGCGGGATAGCCCATCGCCATGTAATATTCGTTGACCTTCTGTTCAATCTGCGGAATCAAACGCTCATCGTCCACAAGGATCTGATAATTGTAGCAATCCACCGCCCGCGCACGCTCAAAGGTGCAAAGAGGAACGTAGATACGATTGCACTGCATATTGTAACTCAGCGTTGTCGTGCTGCGATCGCGCCACATCGTGTCGCGGTAAATACCGACTACGGTAAAGGGGGCGTCGCTCCCATCCTGCATTTGAATCTGTACAACATCTCCAACGCTCACATCGTTCAACTGTGCCAACTCCTCGCTGATCATGCAGACGGCATCGCCACGCTCGTGATCCTGCCGCGTCAGATATCGACCGTCGATCAGCAGCAGCTCTCCGCGTGCAAAGGCGGCAAGCTCACGGCTGTCTATCATGCCGTAGAGTAAAATATATCTCAGCCCATGATCTCCCATCCACTCGTAAGACACCGTTTCCAGATCGGATACGGTCGAACCCGTCACCTCGGCAGTATAATCCACGACATTGAGAAAATAAGCGTGAATATCCTCGATAAAACTCCACCAGCCACAATACATCAAATCATAGCTGCCAAACCCTTCGTTCCCCGTTTGCGGCGCACGGCGATCTACGATCAGGCGATAATAATCGGAATATGGATTTTCATATCGGGTGCGGCACATCTCGCACACCTGCAAAACGATATTGCAAGCAACCAATGCGCAGCAGATCAAAGCCACCATCAGCGACACCGCAAGGGAGGTTTTGCGCCGTCGGCAAAAGGCTCGCCAGGACATACGTAACATGTTCATGGTGCCTCCGTCGCCTCCTCTGCCTCATAGGGAAGATAGTGCTGTTCCATCCGATAGCCGCATTGACACTTGACGTCACAGCGAAGATAGATCTTTCCGTCAATGATGGTGTATCCATCATACTTGGTGCTGTATACCTCATGCGGCTGGACGGGGTTGATCGTCTCTCCGCATCGGCTGCACACCGTTTGATGGGTAGTCGCGGTACGTATCCGCTTTGGTTGATGTTCCACACAGGATGATTTTTCATCTTCGATCCAGGTAATACTGCCCGGCGTGCGGTTTTCCAGATCCTCTTGCATCGCTTGATTGACGCGCAGGGAGGGTACGTCCTCCCCGCCGCAAGAAGTCAAAAGCAAACTGATCAGCACGCCAAGCAGTAAACCCTTGCGTTTCAAAAATTCTCGCATATCACTTGTGGGTCGGCGGCTCTTTAACTGTGTAAACGCGGAAATAATTTTTGCCTTCCTCCACCGGGTGCTCCAACGCCTCCTCATACTTTTCAACAACACCCAAATAGGCTGTTTCACCATTTTGCGCCGCCGCGGTAGCAATATAGGTAACCGTTCCGTTTTCGCTCAAGACCGGCGTCTTATTCTCGTCCACGTCGCAGCGGAAAGAAACCGTCACCTTGTGATCTGCGGTCAGGAAACGAAGCTTAAATTCTGCAATTTCAAGGAACGGAGCCTCGGTCAGCGGAGTGCTGAAACGCCACGTATCGCCATCACGACTGACTCCGGTCACCGGCAGGAAATAACCTGTTTCTTCGGTGCGGAACAGTTCGATCGGCGTTTCATAGGTCAAGGACTCCCCGTCTGCGGGCAGCGCGATCTCATCGCAGTACAAAGTGATTTCACCGAACAGGGAACTATCGTAAATCACGTAGCCATCTCCGCGCTCAAGAACGCCATATTCCAATTCCTCTTCTTGTTCGCCTTGCTCGCCGTCGTCGGGGTCACCCACTTCATTCCCGTCCTTGTTTTCATCCGGATTGGATGGATCCTCAATAGAATCATCGGATGGCGGTTCGGGGTCATCCTGCGGTAACGTATCGCGACATGCGGTGAACGACATCACCAACAGAGCGCATATCAGCATTATCCATAATTTTTTCATAATATTTCTCCTTTACTATTACATATCGTATTTTTCAGCATCATGCTTATTTGGTCATTGCGGCATACTTTTCCGCACATACGAATCGCCGCCTTAATTCATATGTGCTTTTATGTTAAATTTCAATCGATCAAATACGTATATATTATTACTCATTTTTTTGTCTCCACGATTATTATAGTTACTAACAATGAACAAGTTTCCTGCCAACTCATTTTTTATATATTATATAAATTATTCAAGCAAATTGCAATAGCCAGTTGCAAAAATTTACAAAATGGTAACAAATAGCAGGTAGAACAGCGTTGGCTCACGGAAGGAGGGGCGAAACCCCGAGTGGAGGGAGGCAACGGCGTGGTGCACCTCCGGGGACTCTGAACCCCCGTTTGCGGTATACTTCAGCGAAATTCCACAGAACATCGACCGCAAATGCTAGCAACTTGCTTGCGCAATTTGCGGGCGAGTGCACCAACTGAGCCCAGCCAAGGAAGGTGGGTGGTATGGAGGGCGGA
>JAFTLD010000011.1 GCA_017452945.1 Clostridia bacterium
AAAAATGCAGAAAAGAGAGAGTTTTACGGAATTTTACTTCCGCATTACTCTCTCTTCTGTTTTTATTGCCAGTTTCGCATTTGTAATACAAATGCCGTCGGGCTATGCCCATACCCTTATTCAAATTCTCCGATAAGGACAACACCCATTGCAGGTGATCTCCTTTTTGATACGAACGTTGGGGAGGGGCGCCCCTCACGCGAAATTGGGCATTCGAAAGGGGCGGATGTAAAATCCGCCCCTTGATTGTTGGGGTGTTATGTGAGGAAATTCATTCCGTTCTTTTTGAGCAAAGAGGCACAAAGAAGAACATATTTGCTTCGCAAATCAAACGCCGAGCTCATTTCGCGCCTGCGGGCGCGACGAGGGCTTCGCGCCCTCGACCTGCGCCGCTTTTTGAAAAAAGCGACGCAAAAACTTTCATGAATGGGGTTGTTGAAACTGTTTACTGAACCGCCTTGACGATCATGTCATTGATCTTTTCGCGCATTGAGAGAACGGTCTCTGCATCGTGGGCGCATTTATCGAATCTGATCTCACCCAGAATCTCTTCCATTGCAGCCACAACGGCATCCTTTCCGTAATATTTTTCGGCGAGTTTCATAGCGCGCATATCCTGCAGCGCATCGTAGAATACGAGAATGCGCAGCGATTCCCAAGCCGCACCGTCAAGGCCGGGGTAGACCGAATAGGTATCTCCGCCCGGTACCCAGTATTCACCGCATGCGTCGAGAAAGGGGTTAATCGGGTCAATCGAGCCGCAGGTGTTATAGAAATTATAGCCCCACTGCAAAAAGCCCGCAATGTCGTATTTGTACATCTGATAGCCGATCGAGCGGTTACGCCATGAGGGCATGGCCATCAGACGGTTGGAAACGTCCACGCACTGGCCGCAGCAATAGTAGGTCCAAAGTCCCTCTACCTTTGCCTCGATAAAGGGTTCGATGTGATTGTTGGAGGGAATGGGCAGGGGAACGATGCCTTGCTTGAAAAATTCGAAATTGGAGAGCGCGTCCATGATCGGATAGCCTTCCAAAATATCAGCCACAACTGCCTTTGCTGCCTTGTAAGACTCAAGCTGCATCTCATTGGGTTCGTCCGAGATATGGAAATAGCAGCGCTTGTCGTCGCCTCTTGCCTTCATGTGCGCAAGGAACGCGGGCAGGAAGGTGCGTAAAAACGTGCTGTATTCCTCGCCCGTGGCAGCGGTTTCCCAGCCGAAAAGCTTTTTATATTCACCGTCCACGGTCGCCATCACCTTGGGTGCATGCTCCGCACCCCATTGTGTGAACAGATGCGCGATTTCAAAGTATTTGATACCTACGCGATCACACATGTCGATCCAGCGGTCAAGCTTATCAAAGCCGAAGGTGTAGGTGCTGCCATCGAGAGATACGTCGATCAGCTGAACGGTCGTGCGCTCACCGCCCACCACCGTGTCAAGCGCGGCGGTAAAGATGGGCGTCAGCAGCAAATTGATGCCGTTTTTGCGTGCTGTGCGCGCGAAATTCTCCACGATTCTCCAATGTTCTTCGCTCCATGCGTCCACTCTGTAGTAGTTGGCAAGGCAATCAGCGTGGAACCATTGGGTCAGCAAAAGCTCCTGTTCGGGCAGTGTTGCATTGATAACGGTGACCTCAAAGCATTCTCTTGCCACCTCGTTGCCAAGGCCGTCTACCAAGGTCACGGCGGTGGGATAGGTGCCTGCGGCAAGCGAGCCATCCGGGGCAAATTCGATCCACGCGCTGCCTGTCTGATCCTTCATGATCGAGACGGCACCGCCATAGTGCAAAGGCTGCAGCAGATCGGGGTAAAGACCGGGATCTGTACGCAGATAATTTCCGTCATCGCATCCGGGGAAGGTGGGAATATCCACGGGGATGTGCTTGACGTTTCGCACTGTGGCAAACGGAGCAAGCGCACCGTCAATGCGCACGATGGCGCGGCCTGCGTGATCGGGCTCGCTGCGGTAAAGCAGCTGCACCGAAAAACGTTCGTTTTTCAGCACGGAAAGCTTAGAGAGGGGCTTGAAGTCCTCTACCTGCTGGTCAAGAAAGCATTTTTCAAGGGAGGAGATGAGTGCTGTTTTGATCATAGTGACCTCCAATATTTTATTTACCAAGTTGTTTGTTGCGCTCAAAGGATGCTTTGACCGTGTCAATCACGGTTTGCTCAAGGCCGTTTTGCTGCATTACCTTGACGCCCTCAATGGTCGAGCCGCCGGGACTGCAGACCACAATTCTGAGCTCTTCGGGCGTGCGGGGATCGTTTTGCAGCATGAGCGCTGCGCCAAGTAACATTTGCGAGGCGTATTCCGCTGCCTTTTCGTAGGGCAAGCCGCATTCCGCGCCCCCTTTGGCAAGCGCGTCGGCAAACATGTAAGCAAAGGCGGGACCGCAGCCCGAAACCGCGGTTGCCGCGTCAAACAAGGCTTCGTCCAAAAGATCTACCTTGCCTGCGTGCTGCATGGCATAAAGGAAGGTATCGATCTGCCCGCGGGTCGTTTTTTCGTTATAGCAATACTGAATCATTCCTTGACCTACCGCCACGGGGGTATTGGGCATGATGCGGATGACGGCAGCACCGGGGAACAGCTCACCAAGACGCGAAAGCGTCACACCTGCGCACATGCTGACAAGGCAGTAAGGGGTGGTACGCTCGTCAAGCGCGGGGGACAGCTGTGCGGCAACGTCCGAGAGCATCTGCGGCTTGACGCCGAGAAAGATCAGGTCGCAAACGGTACAAACCGTGTCGTGATCTGACCAAGTCGCGCCTGTTTTTTTGCAAAGAGCTTGTGCTTTTTTTGTGTCGGGATCGCTGACGTACAGAGCGCAATCTGCCTTTGAAGCAGCAAGACAAAGCGCGCCGCCCATGTTGCCCGCACCGATAAATCCAATTCGTTTCATATCGTTTACCTCATCTGATTTGGCCATCGCCTGTAATGACGTACTTATACGTGGTCAGCTCGCAAAGCCCCATGGGGCCGCGCGCGTGCAGCTTTTGTGTGGAAATGCCCATCTCGCAGCCAAAGCCGAACTCGCCGCCATCGGTAAAGCGGGTGGACACGTTGACGTAGACCGAGGAGGAATCCACACCGCGCACAAATGCTTGGATGGCAGCGGCGTCGGTTGCGATAATGGCCTCGGAGTGTCCCGTGGAGTGCGCTCCAATGTGAGAAATGGCCTCGTCTGCGCTGTCCACAATGCCCACGGCCAAAATATAGTCCAAAAACTCGGTGTCAAAATCGTTCTCGCCTGCGGGAGTTGCATCAATGATCGCGCATGCGCGCGCGTCACCGCGCAGCTCTACGGGAATCTTGCCGTCAGCAGCTCGAGCATCAACCAAGCGCTGCTTGAGCAGGGGCAGAAAATCTGCCGCGATGTCCTTGTGTACAAGGCATACCTCGCATGCGTTGCAAACCGAGGGGCGGCTGGTCTTTGCGTTGTCCAGAATGGCAAGTGCCTTCTCAAAATCTGCACTCTTATCCACGTAAATGTGGCAGATGCCGGTACCTGTCTGAATGCAGGGGACGGTGGCGTTTTCAATGCAGGAGCGGATCAAGCCTGCGCCACCGCGCGGGATCAGCATATCCACGTAGCCGTTGGCCTTCATCAGGTCTGTTGCGCTTTGACGGGAGGTATCCTCGACAAGGTTGACAAGCTCTTCGCAAAGTCCCGCGTCGGAAAGACCCTTGCGCAAGGCGGCTACAATGGCGGCAGCCGACAAGGCCGCGTCACGACCGGGGCGCAGCACGCAAACGCTGCCCGATTTGATGGCAAGCGCAGCCGCGTCCGAGGTCACGTTCGGACGGCTTTCGTAAATGATGGCGATCACGCCCATGGCGCAAGAGATCTTGCGCACAGTCATGCCGTTGGGACGCTCAAAATGGGCAAGCTCATGTCCCAAGGGGGAGGGGAGCGATACCACGTCCATAATGCCGTCAGCCATTCCGCGCACGCGTTTTTCGTCAAGGCGAAGTCTGTCCAGCATCACGTCCGAAATGCGGCCGCGTGCCGCCTCCAAGTCCTTTGCGTTGGCTTCAAGAATGGCTTCGGTATCGGCCACAAGGGCATCTGCCATGGCGGTCAGCGCTGCGTCGATCTGCTCGGTCGAATAATTTCTGATCTTGGTCACCGCGTTCTTGGCGGTGACTAAAATTTCATGGGTAGTTTTCATCACTCTTATGCTCCTTTACTTGCGTGAAAACGCGTGCCGACTGCCTTGCCGTCCACGATACTGTAAAGGGCCTCGGGATCGGCACCGTTTGCAATCACCATATCGCAGCCCGCACCCGTTGCGATCTGCGCAGCACGCAGCTTGGTGGCCATGCCGCCCGTACCGAGAGAGCTGCCTGCGCTGCCGCCCAGCGCCATGATCTGCTCGTCCAGCGCGTAGACGTCCGAGATCAGCTGTGCATCGGCATTTTTGTGCGGATCAGCGGTATAAAGGCCGTCAATATCCGAAAGCAGGATCAGGAGGTTGGCTTTGATACTCTGCGCCACAATGGCGGCAAGCGTGTCGTTGTCCCCAATCTCGATCTCCTCGGTAGCAACCGTGTCGTTTTCGTTGATAATGGGAAGCACCGAGAGCTCCAAGAGGCGGCTCATGGTGTTCTCAAAGTTTTGGTGGCGGTCGTCATGACGCAGATCGTCTGCTGTCAATAGAATTTGCGCAACCGTGTGGTTGTATTCGGAAAAGAGCTTGTCGTAAGTATACATCAGCTCGCACTGCCCCACGGCAGCCGCAGCCTGCTTGCCTGCCACGTCACGCGGACGCGCGGGAAGTCCCAATTTGCCCACTCCCATGCCGATTGCACCGGAAGAGACCAGAATGATCTCATGTCCCGCATTTTTGAGGTCTGAGAGCACCTTGCAAAGCTGCTCGATCCTTTTGATATTCAGCCTGCCGGTGGCATGTGCCAAGGTTGACGTGCCGATTTTGACAACTGTTTTCATGCTATGTACCCCTCCTTGTATGAAAGGATTTTAGTTGATTAAAATAATTACATTCATTATATCACATTTATATGCCAAGCGCAAGAGTGTGCGGAAAAAAAGAGGCAATCGGTCTGTAAAATAAGCGGTAAAACAGCAGGAATTTGCTCAAAAACGAACAAATTTCTGCTACTTTACCGCTAATTCATCAGCCCGATGCAGGACTTCTGCTTTCGTTATATTGTGATTGGGTCGCTCATTCCGCGCAGGATTTTGCATTGGTGTGTAACTTTGGCTTGTGTGATAAGCTCTAAATACTTGTATTGATCACCGCAGCAATTTCGGATATCAACTGTTCTTTTGTGGCAAACTCTTTATGTATCACAATCTTTTTTTCGTTCACCTTTATCACGACTTTGTTTTTTCGGAATGTCAGCAAGAGCTTGTTTTCCGACTTTCGGCATATCCCACAATATTTGCCGGGAATCTTACTGATTCCGCAGAAATAGTATCCTGTCACTGCTTTTTTGGTCGATCGCCTCAGCGTTTCCATAAAATCGGTGCTGGTGTTCAAAAAGATATCGTGCAGTAACGAGCAATACACGTTATTCTTGCGATAAACGGAATACAGCAATTCTATTTTGATAATAGAAAAATTCGTCAATCCTAAACAACACGCAACAATAAGCAGCGCGACGGGAATGTATAAGGCGAAGCGGAGATCAATGCACAAGGGGATGCAGAACAGCGGCAAGGTAAGATACTGTGCAATAATGAGCAGAATTCTCCCCGATTTTGAGGGATAGGAGTCGTTCAAGTGCCCTCTCGGGCGCAGAAGCGGGTCTTGATCATCCCGCCTTCTCCAGGGCTTTTGGTTGCGAAAGACGCGATCCGTTACTCTATAATATTCTATATAGAACTCTTTTCTCGTCATATCCTTACTGTCCGTGTATCTGTCAGATTTCCGGTGTAGCCTCGGGGGAATTGGTTGTCAGGAATGCGTCAACCTCGTCGGCGGTGGGCACGCTGGGTGCGGCACCGGGGCGGGAAACCGCAATCGCGCTTGCAGCGCTTGCGCGGCGGATGGCGTCGGCAGGGGTAGCCCCCTTACTGATCGCGCCAATGAAAAAGCCGGTAAAGGTATCGCCCGCAGCGGTGGTATCTACAGCCGTGACGGCATAAATGCCGTGCGCGATGCGCTGCGCACCGTCATCGTAAATACAGCCGTCCTTGCCAAGCGTCAGCACAACCTTGAGAGAAGGGTAGGTGGCGCGAATGGCGTTCAGAATGTTGGCGGGTGCGTCGTAACCGGTCAGCTGCTTGCCCTCGGTTTCGTTGAGCAGAACGTAATCCACTTGGTCCAGCCCTGCTGCGACCAGACTCAGATCAAAGGGAGAGGGATTGAGCACAACGGTCATGCCCTTGGCCTTGGCACGCTCAATCAGGTAGGGCAGGGAGGAGATCTCGTTTTGCAGCACCAGCCAGTCGCCCGCATCAAAGTCGGCAAGCACTGCGTCCACGTAGGCGGGATCGTTGCAGCGGTTCGCACCGCCAAAGAGCAGGATGCAGTTTCTGCCGCGGGGATCGACCTGAATGATGGCGTGTCCCGTAGGCGTGTCAACCGTTCTCGTATAGGTCACGTCAACGCCCGCACTCTGCAGCATATCGGTCAGCATGCCTCCCTCGGGGCCCACGCTGCCTGCGTGATAGGTGCATACGCCCGCACGTGCAAGCGCGACCGATTGGTTGAGTCCTTTACCGCCGCAAAAGGTGTTGCGCACGGATGATGCCAGCGTTTCGCCCTCGGCAACGAAATGATCAACCGCGTATACGTAGTCTAAATTCAAAGAGCCAAAATTCAGAATTTTCATAATATTCTCCATTCTGCCGCCCATGGCGGCTCAAATTGATTCGGAAACGGTTTAAGAACAGATCAGCTTTTCCAGCGGTGCATAGCCTTTCGCACCGGATTTTAACTCAGCATCGGCTAAAGCAGCAGCGCAAACGGTAGCGCGCACGCGTGCTGTAGAGATGTTACGCACGCTTTTGAGGTAGCGTGCCAGCTTATATTCGTTCATCTTGAGTTCGGCAGCGATTTCGGGCGCGGAATAGCCTTTGTCCGCAAGTGTCTTGACGGACAGCAGTTCGCTGTATATCCCGATGATCTCACCCATAATGATCAAGGGCTCGATGCGGCGGAATTTCATATCGTCTAAAATCTGCAAGGCTTCCGCTCGCCGTCCTTCCGTGATGGCGTTGGCAAAGGCAAAGGCACCGTACTCGTTTGCGGGTGTGGCAACTGTTTCCACGTCACTTCGATTTATTTCCGTTCTGCCGTGCGAGAGAGCATAGCAGGCAACCTTATCGATCTCAAAGGCAAGGGCGAACATGTCACGGCCGCAGTAGTCAACGGTGTATGCTGCCACCTCGGGTGAAGCGTTTGCACCGTGGGCGGCATAGTGCTTTTGTGCCCATGCAGCCAGCTTTGCGGGGGTGGAGCGGTCAAATTGCACCGGAACGGCAAGCTCTGCCAGTGCGCTGAGCTGCGCGGAGGGCCTTTTGGGAAGATTGCCCGGAGCAAAGCCGTCGGCGGCAGTTGTGATGATCAGCGTATTGTAATCGTAATCCTCCAATGCGGACAAAGCCGTGCAAAGCTCTTGAAAATCGCTTTGCTTGATACCGATCAGATCGATGTCCTGCAGAATCACCAGCTTGCGGTCTGCCATCATGGGCGGGGGGGCCAAAGCATCCAAGAGCTTGTCTGCGGTATATTCGCGGCCGTCAATGACGGTGTAGTTAAAGATATCAAAGGCAGGGTCGCCGCCAAGTGTGGTGCGCGCTAATTTTAACGCAGCGTTTTTAAGGTAATCCTCCTCGCCGAAAAAGAAATAGCAAGGGCGCGGCGCGCTCTTGATTTCGCGTCGAAAATCGATCTCTTTGATGATCGGGTTCACTCACACCCCTCCTTCTTGACAGACTTTACATTATTATAACACCTTTTGCGCAACAAGTCAATGAAAAATGTGAAAAGGGCGAAAAACGGGGATCTGCGTAGGTTTCTGATGCGCTGCCTGCAGAAGTTACCTTCGATACGCGATTGACAAAGGCTGTGTATTCCGTCCATCGGTAGGGGCTGACGTCCTCGACAGCCCGTCTTTCTCGCCTTGTAGTACCTTATTCCTACTAAAACTTTACGTTAACAGAATATCATCGAGAGTTACTATTTTTACCAAATCGGATGATCATGGGAACGGATTCGCGCTGCAAAGCCTCCCCGTTGCGGGAGGGGAACCGCAGCGGAACGAGGTTGGGCGAGGCACGAGCCAAAACGAGTGACGCGATTGCGGTGGTGGGGGTTCTCATACGGACGCTCTGAACAAAAAGCGGACGAGTTGTCTCTTAATTCTTCACGATGTTTTTTTGAATGAACAGGATTCTGTTGCCCCCATGGGTAGGACGGTTTAGAATTGTTTTGAGCGGTTTTATGGGAACCCCCACCGTCGCTTCGCGCCACCTCCCGCAGCGGGGAGGCTTTTATCGCGCATCCGCCTTTATGCATATCCGTTTTAATCCATGCAGCATTTTGCCTTGGGGAGTGCAGTGAAATGTTAAGTTTTAGATGAAACGAGGTAGTAGGGGCCGGCGTCTCCGACGGTCCGCGATATGCGGGATAATAATGGATCGGACCGCACGGGAGGTCGATCCCTACAAGATTTGTTTGTGCCTACCCGGGCTGTCGAGGACGTCAGCCCCTACCGATGGACGGTTTACGCACCCGATGATCACGCGGGGTGGACCGTCGGGGGACGCCGGCCCCTACCGATGGAGAGATTGCATTTTTTACGTTCCTGCTTATCAGCTATTGACGCTGCGACATATTTATGGTATAATAAAATTTAATGTGAAATTTCAAAGAAAGAAGAAGGAAAGAGAATTTTGGCAGAAAACATCGTAAAAGAAAATAAAATGGGTACAATGCCCGTGACCAAGCTGCTTTTGACCATGGCGCTTCCCATGATCGCGTCCATGCTGGTACAGGCGCTTTACAACGTGGTGGACACCATGTTCGTGTCCTATATTCCTTATGCGGGCGAGGGGGATTCTCCTGCCGTTGCGGCGCTGAGCATTGCGTTTATCGTGCAGAATCTGATGATTGCGGTCACGGTGGGCACGGGCGTGGGAATCAACGCGCTGATCTCGCGTAACCTTGGCATGAAGGATCACAAAACGGCAAACGCCATCGCAGCCAACAGCATGTTCTTAGCAGGCTGCAGTTACATTGTCTTTTTGTTGATCGGCTTGTTTTTGACAAAGCCGTTCATGCAGATCATGAATCAGTCCGACGCTGCCGTTGTGACCGAGGGGACGACCTATCTCGGCATTTGCCTTGTATGCTCGTTCGGTATGTGTGCGCAGGTCACGGTGGAAAAGCTGATGCAATCGTCCGGAAACACCATGCTTTCCATGTATACGCAGGGGCTTGGCGCGATCATCAATATTGTGCTTGATCCGTTTTTGATCCTGGAGGGCGGTACACCTCTGTTTGGCGGTGCTATCGTTATGCCGTTCGGTGCAGGTTGGGGTGTTGCGGGTGCTGCGATCGCCACGGTGCTCGGACAGATCGCATCGGCTATCTTTGGCATTATTCTCAACCATAAATACAACAAGGAAGTGCATCTGACCTTCCGGAATTTCAAGCCGGACTGGAAGCTGATCAAGGAGATCTACGTCATCGGTATTCCGTCCATCATCATGGGCTCGATCGGCTCTGTCATGACGGGTGGCTTGAATCTGATCTTCAACAGCTTTGGCGCGCTGACCACCACCGCGCAAAACGTGCTGGGGATTTATTTCAAGCTGCAAAGCTTTGTGTTCATGCCGGTGTTTGGTCTTAATAACGGCCTGATTCCCATCGTGGGCTATAACTACGGAGCGCAAAAGAGAAAGAGAATCGTGCGTGTGGTATGCGTTTCCTGCGTGTTTGCGGTCAGCTTTATGCTGCTGGGCATGCTGCTGATGCAGCTGTTCCCGGCACAGATGCTTGGAATCTTCAACGTCACCGAGGGAACCGATGCTATGTATTACGGACAGATCGCGCTGCGTACCATCTCCCTGAGCTTTATTTTAGCGGGTTTCTCGATCACCATTTCGGCCGTGTTCCAGGCGTTTGGTAAGAGTATGTTTTCCATGTTCGTATCCATTGCGCGTCAGCTTGTGGTGCTTTTGCCCGCAGCGTTTATTTTAGCGCAGGTGGGCGGATTGGATATCATCTGGTGGGCGTTCCCCATCGCGGAGCTGATGTCGATCGCCATGAGCATCATTTTCCTGATCGTTTTGTGGAATAAAGTCATCAAAAAGCTGCCTGCGGACGGTGTTGTGGTGCGCGTGGAGGATATGTAAAGGATTTTTTGCGAAAAATCTTTTGAAATTTTCAAAAAACACTTGACAATTTGTGTGTTTTGTGTTTATAATATATGATGTCATTGTGTAAAAGCGAAAATGTCGGCTGTGAAACGATACGCTTCCGATATTGATCAGCAAGGAGGTGCCAAACATGCTTAGAACTTACCAACCTAAAAAGCGTCAGAGAAAAAAGGAGCACGGTTTCAGAAAGAGAATGAAGACCGCTGACGGCAGAAACGTTCTCAAGAGACGTCGTGCAAAGGGCAGAAAGAGACTGACATACTGATTTTCGTAAGGAAAATCACACATAAAAACCGCCGGTGACCTACTACACATCGCTATTCGTTGTTAAAAGTCATCGGGGTTTTTTTGCAAAAAAACGAAATCAAACCATTTAACAAATCTACGGAAGACAATCGACACAAAAGACAAAAGGACAAGGGGGCATACAGGGTGAAGGAAACAGCAATCAAAGAAAATCACCTGTATCTGAAGGCATTCAGACAAGGCGGACGCTTTGTGGGCAAGACTGTCGCAGTCTACGTCCTCAAGGATTATGCTGCCAAAAGGCTGATGCTGGCACATCCCGAGAAGAAATATGTCAACAGGCTTGGCCTCTCGGTCACCAAAAAGGTGGGCGGAGCGGTGCAGCGTAACCGCGCCAAGCGCATCATCCGCGCGGCGTACAGGGAAATGATCAAGCGCAAGCCCATCAAAACGGGATTTCTGATCGTGATCAGCGCAAAACCGGAGATTGCAGGAAAGACCTCTCGTGACGTGTATACGGATCTTTCTCGTGCCATGCAAAAGCTGGACATGTATGCCAAAGGAACTACCCCGTGAATTATTTATGTAAGCTACTCATTCGCTTTTACAGGAAGTTTTTATCCCCGCTCAAGCCGCATCCCACGTGTAGATTTACCCCTACGTGCTCTGCCTACGCCTTGGAGGCGTATACTCACCGTGGCTTTGTTGTTGCCTCGTTTTTGACAGCGTGGCGCATTTTGCGATGCAACCCGTGTTGCCCCGCAGGATACGACCCAGTGCCTATGACAGGCTTCAAGACTATGGGATGGCGGTACAAAAAACCGAAAAAATCTGACGGAGATCGTAATGACGACGTGTCCGATGCAAGCATTGACTGATCGGACAGCCCCGCTTGGTTGATTCCGACTAAGAACGAGGGCGAACAATCCATGAAGGAAGGCTAAGAGCCTTCACAAATTACGTGAGAGGAATTCTTTACCCTTTGCGGTAAGGATTTTACCCTTTGTGGTAAAGAGAACAAAAACATGAAAATGAACAATCAAGGCGTAAAGTCTATGTTTGTAAAAGTGATTGCCGGCCTTATGTTAGCGCTGATGTTGGTCAGCGTTGCCGCTCCCGTCGCATTTGCGGCAGAGGAGGAGAGCACCGAGGTAACCACCGCAGCCCCCGAAGAGGAAGCTCCCAAGGCAAGCCTTGCGGATGACCAAATCGAGGATCTTGCCGAAATGCTTGCTGTAAACGATGCAGCGCGTCAGCTTTTTTTGGCAGCTTGCGGTAAAAATGCAGTCGCAAAGTATCTCAAGTATAACGAGAGCTACCTGAATGATAAGGACGAATTCGAATTTGACAGCTCGCTGTCTATCGAAGAAGGCTTTACCGAAATGGCGGATTGGGCAGAGGCAAGCGCATACGCGCTGCAGATTCTGCGTGATGCCAACGAGAGTGCCAAAAAGGATCTGAGCATTCCCGCAGCGTTGTCTGAAGCGGATGCAAACGCCATTGTCGAGAAAATGCAGACCGAGGTGGACCTGGAAAACAAGGGTAACTTTTTAGACACCATTCTCAGAGGCATTGGCTTTGGTCTGAACTGGGCAACCAAGTATCTGACCTTCGGTACCAACAACTATATTCTTTCGCTGATGTATTTTGCTATTGTCATTGAGCTTTTGATGATTCCGTTTGCAATTTCGCAGCAGAAGAATTCGATCAAGCAGGCTAAGCTGCGTCCCAAGGAAATGGCAATCCGTAAGAGATATGCCGGCAGAAACGACCAGGCGACCATGCAAAAGGTCAACCAGGAGATCCAGGAGCTTTATCAGAAAGAGAACTTCAACCCCATGAGCGGTTGCTTGCCTCTGCTGATTCAGTTGCCTGTTGTTATGGCGCTGTATTACGTGGTTATTGACCCTGCATTTTACGTGCTGGGACAGGCTAAGGCATTCTCTACTGCCATTGCGCAGTATTTTACCACCTCTGCAGCAGCAGGCGGCTTTGGCGGCACGCTGAATTCGGACAGAGGTACCATTGAAATTCTTTCCAAGCTGGGTGAGCTGGGTATTGATGATTTCGCAAGCCTGAAGAATTTTGCCTATTTCTCCAATGCAGAGTCTTGCTTTGAGGCACTGCAGGAGATTGTAACCGAGGGAATTCCCAGCTTCAGCATCGGCAGTTGGAATATGGGTCTGACTCCCTGGTCTGCCGTAACCGGCGGCGGTGAATTCTTTGCCGGCCACTGGTGGCTGCTTCTGGTTCCCGTGCTGACCTTTGCGGTCTACTTCGCATCCATGAAGATCAACAGAAAGCTGACCTATCAGCCTACCACGGCTGCAAATGATAAGGCTACCGGTTGCTCCAATAACATGATGGACATCATGATGCCCATGATGTCGGTGTATATTGCATTCATCGTGCCTGCAGCGGTTGGCTTGTACTGGATGTTCAAGAGCGTTTTGGGCACAGTCAAGCAGCTGATCATGAAAAAGGTCATGCCTATTCCGGTATTTACCGAGGAGGATTACAAGGCAGCCGAGAAGGAAATGTACGGTAAGAGCCCCAAGCCCGCAAAGTCGAGCAGTAATGGCCCGAGAAATCCTAACGTCAGATCTTTGCACCATATTGACGATGACGAGTATGACGAGAAGGGCAATTATATCGGTCCTCGCGAAACACCTGAGCAGCAGGAAACACAAGAAAAGTCCAACAAGAATTACAAGGCACCTGCCATGGCAGAGCCGCTCAAGGACGAATCGGACAAGAATCAGAGCAGTGATTCTTCCGAAGACAAGAACTAAATTTCATAAGACGGACAAGAGGATAAAAACGTGAGAAAAGAAACTGTTGTAAGCGCAAAGACCATTGAGGAAGCCGTTGCCAAGGCAGTGGCAGAGCTTGGTGCTCGCAGCGCAGAGGAGATTGAATATACCGTGCTGGAGGAGCCCAAGAAGGGTTTGTTCGGCATTGGCGCAGTTCCCGCAAAGATCAGCGCAAGCTACACTGTTAAGGGTGAATATCTGGCGTTGGAGTTTTTGACCAAGCTGGTTTCCAACATGGGTCTGGATCTGAGTGTTACGCTGGCTGACGGTACCAATGATGATAAGGTGATCAATATTGACGGTGAGAACGCAGGCGTTCTGATCGGTCACCACGGTGACACCTTGGATTCTCTGCAGTATCTGGCCAACCTGGCTGCCAACAAGAAAGAGGATGGCGTTAAGAGAGAGTACGTCAAGATCACTGTTGACGTGGAGGGCTACCGCGCAAAGCGTGAGATGACCCTGCGCAATCTGGCAAGAAGAATGGCAGATAAGGTGCTCAAGTACAAGAAGAGCGTTATGCTCGAGCCCATGAATCCTTATGAGAGAAGAATCATTCACTCTGAGATCCAGCACATCGAAGGTGTTTCCACCAATTCGATCGGTTCGGAAAACAACCGTAAGATCGTGATCTACCTGGAGGAAAAGCAGGCTAAGAAGGGCAAGAGCGAGGAATTCGCATCCTTTAGCGAAGAATATTAAAAAAGCCGCCGCAGTTGATAAAACTGCGGCGATTTTTTTGTTTTGAATTTGTATAGTTACAAGTGTAACATTATACTTGACAAACCTCTGTCTGTGATGTATAATTAAACTGATATAATATGGAAACGACAGAGGTACGGTTATGATTACGGATACCATAGCGGCGATCAGCACGCCGTATGGCAAGGGAGGCGTTGCGCTCATCCGCGTCAGCGGGGAGCGTGCCGTTGAGATTGCCGCGCGTGTGTTTTTGCCCATGAGCGGCAATAGTCTTGCAGAGCTGGATGCCAATTACATGGCTTACGGCCGTATTGTGGATGCTGCGGACGGGGGTGTGCCCGTTGACGACGGTATGGCGGTGGTGTTCCGTGCACCGCATTCGTTTACGGGTGAGGATACGGTGGAGATCACCTGTCATGGCGGTATTCTGGTCACGCAGACTGTGTTGACCTGCCTGCTGGCGGCAGGAGCAAGACCAGCAGAACCCGGGGAGTTTACCAAGCGTGCTTTTATCAACGGTAAGTTAGGGCTGTCTGCTGCCGAGGCTTTGGGAAATTTGCTTGAGGCAGGTACGCGTGAGCAGATGCTGCTTTCGGGCGCGGGCATGCGCGGCGGACTTAGCAAGAAAACCAATGAAATATACGAAGGCCTTTGCATGGTGCTTTCCAGCATTTTTGCCCGCATTGATTATCCGGACGAGGATCTGGCGGATATGAGCCGTGAGCAGATGCGAGAGGCACTTTGCGATGCGCTGGAAAAAAACGATGCGCTGATTGCCACGTATCGCACGGGACACGCGGTTGCCGAGGGCATTCCCACCGTTATTTGCGGACGCGCCAACAGCGGAAAGAGCTCATTGTATAACCGAATTGTGGGCAGGGAAGCAGCCATAGTGACCGACATTGCGGGCACCACGCGCGACGTGCTGACCGAAACGGCTGCCATTGGGCGCGTGACCGTGCGCTTGCATGATACAGCGGGCTTGCGCGAGTCTGACGACCGCGTGGAGCAGATCGGTGTGCAGCGTGCTTTGGAGCACTTGGAGAGCGCTGAGCTTGTGCTGGCTGTGTTTGATGCCTGCGTGGCTTTGACCGAGGAGGATGACGAGCTGCTTGAAAGATTAAAGCATCACGGCGGTTGCGTGATCGGTGTGATCAATAAGACCGATGCCGCAAGCCCCGAGCAGGTACATGCGTTGCAAGATATGCTTGCGGATTGCGTATCCTGCACGGTGTGCCTGTCTGCTATGACGGGCGAAGGCTTTGATGCACTGGTGGAGGCTGTCAATCAAACGTTTATTGACGGCAAGATCGACCTTTCGCACGATGCCGTGGTTGCCAACGCGCGACAGCATGCGGCATTGATTGCGGCAAGGGAGCGCATTTGCGGAGCAGTTGCGGCCGTCGATATGGGCTTGCCGGTCGATCTTTGCTGCTCGGACGTGGAGCAGGCAGCGGCAGCGATTGCCGAGGTGGATGGCAGAGAAGTTTCCGAGGACGTGGTCGCGGGCATTTTTGCACATTTTTGCGTAGGAAAATAAAAAATTAAAATACATAGGAGAAGCGTTATGAATCAACAAACTGATCCCAAGTACCAAGCGCTGTTTACGCCTTGGAAGATCGGCAACGTCGAGATCAAAAACCGCATTGTGATGTGTCCCATGGGCGGCACGTCGCTGTTCGGTTGGTTTGAGCTGACAGGCTGCCACTTCGACAAGGAAGCAGCAAAGCTGTTTTTGGAAAGAGCCAACAACAACGTCGGTCTGATCATTCCCGGTATTGCGCCCGTTCGTGATACCTTCTGGGGAAAGTACCTCTGGCAGAATCCCAAGATGTTTGAGGATCTCAAGGAATTTATGGAGGAGATCCACAAGTCGGGGGCTAAGCTGTTCATCCAGCTGACCGCAGGCATGGGACGCTCCTGGGCGATCACCGATCTTGTAGCACCCTTGCACAAGAACAAGCTGACGCGCACGCTGATCAAGCCTATTCTGGATACCAATCATGAGCTTGCCAGCCCCAGCCCCCAGCCGTCGAGATGGGCGCACGATATCATTTGCCCCGAGATCACGGTTGAGCAGATCCATGAGATCATCGAGGCCTTTGCCAAGACCGCAAAGCTTTGCAAACAAGCCGGTGTGGACGGTGTGGAGGTACACGCAGTGCACGAGGGCTATTTGCTGGATCAGTTCTCTATGGAATTCTTCAATAAGCGTACCGACGAATACGGCGGCAGCTTTGAGAACCGTTATCGCTTCGCAGCCGAGATCGTCAAGGCCATCAAGGAAAAGTGCGGTGCGGATTATCCCGTTTCGCTGCGTTACTCGGTTGAGTCCAAGATGAAGGGCTTTTGCGAGGGTGCTATGCCGGGCGAGGACTACGTAGAGGTAGGCCGCAGTATGGAAGAGAGCGAAAAGGCAGTCAAGTTCCTGCAGGATGCGGGCTACGATATGCTCAATGCGGACAACGGCACTTATGACTCCTGGTACTGGGCGCATCCGCCGATGTACATGCCCGAAAACTGCAATCTGGACGACGTGGCGCACATCAAGCAGTTTGTGGACATTCCCGTGGTATGTGCGGGTCGTATGGATCCCGAGGTGGGTGCTAAGGCTATTGCCGAGGGCAGAATCGACGGTATGGGCGTGGCACGCCAGTTCTTGGTGGATCCCGAATGGGTGACCAAGCTGATTGAGGACAGACTTGAGGATATCAAGCCCTGTATCTGCTGCCATGCGGGCTGCTTTAACTTCTCGCGCTCCAAGGGACATGCAAACACGCAGGATCTGACCGATACTATGGGGCTTTCCCGTTGCGCGCTCAATCCCGAGACCATGCAATCCAAAAAGTATCACATCGAGCCTGCCAAGAAGCAGAAAAAGATCGCTGTCATCGGCGGCGGTATCGGCGGTATGGAGGCTGCAATCGTGTGTGCAAAGCGCGGCCACAAGGTCACGCTGTATGAAAAGAGTGACAAGCTGGGCGGTGTGTTCATCGCAGCAGCTGCGCCCTCGTTTAAGGAAAAGGATCGCGATCTGATCGCGTGGTATGTCCGTGAGATGACTAAGCATCCCATCCAGGTCAAGTTCAACACCGAGGTCAAGGACGTCAAAGCACTCGATGCCGACGAGGTCATCGTAGCAACCGGTGCTGTGGCAAAGAAGATCCCGATTCCGGGCGTGGAGCGTTCGATCGAAGCTGTCGACTTCCTGCTTGGCAACAAGACGGTGGGCGACAAGGTAGTCGTCATCGGCGGTGGCTTGACCGGCTGTGAGATTGCGTATGAGCTGTATCTGCAGGGCAAAAAGCCCACCATTGTGGAAATGCAGGACGATTTGATCACCACCAAGGGCATCTGCCTTGCAAACACCTCTTACCTGCGTGACTTCTTCAAGACCAACAAGGTGCCTGTGCATCTGGAAACAGGTGTGAGCGAGATTACCGACAAGGGCGTTGTAATCAAGCGCAAGGACGGCTCCACCGAGCAGATCGAGGCAGACTCTGTCATTCTGTCGGTTGGTTATAATCCCGCACCCGTGGCAACTAAGGGCGTACACGTGATTGGTGACGCCAAGGCTGTGGGCAATCTGCGCACCGTTATCTGGGGAGCGTGGGACGTGGCAATGAAGCTCTGATGAGCTTCATTGCAGTGATATTGCCGCTGTGCGGCAGTGATATTCGTGCTTCGCACGAGTGATATTTGCGCTGCGCGCAAGTGATATGTTCGCCTTTGGCGAACGTTGTGGTAGAAATTCTTCGCATGCGAAGAATTTCAATTGAATTGTAATGGAAAGGATAAAAACGTCTATGATACTGACAAAAGAACAACAGGCAATTCTGGACGGTGCACAGGGCGAGACCATGGCCAAGGTCATGAAAACGCTGGTCCTGTACGGTGACGCATTCGAGGCTGAAAAGCTGGTGCCCATCACGTCCAAGTATAACCATCTCGTGACCTCGTTCGGCCTGAAGGTCATGTCCCCCGTGTACGATCTGATGCAGCAACTGCTGGATGCAGGCGTGGTTTCGGATCAGAAATTCTCGGTTGACCCCAGACCGCTTGATAAGAACGTACCGGCCAACGTGCTGCAGAATTTTGTGTTCAATAAATTCATGTACACCAAGCAGGATTTCTATGAGGATCAGCTGCACAAGCTGGGTCTGATGGATGACGATGCATTCTCCTGCACCTGCTATATGGATGAGGTTGGCAATAAACCGAAGAAGGGCGACGTGCTCTCTTGGGCAGAGTCCTCGGCTGTTGTATACGCGAACTCCGTATTGGGCGCAAGATGCAACCGTAACTCGGGTATTATCGACATTATGGGCTCTATCGTGGGTTACGTGCCTTACTTTGGCCTTTTGACCGATGAAGGCAGAAAAGCTACCTGGGTGATCAAGGTGCAGACCACCAAAAAGCCCGAAGCGCAGCTGCTTGGTTCGGCTATCGGCATGAAGGTCATGGAGGACGTGCCTTACGTTGTCGGCCTTGATCGCTGGATCGGTACAGAGCTTGACGATGCTGCATGCTCTTACCTCAAGGACTTTGGAGCAGCTACCGCCTCCAACGGTGCGGTTGGTCTTTACCATATCGCAAACCTGACGCCCGAGGCCAAGGAGTTGGGCGAATCCTTGATCGTAGAGGGTGCGCGTGAGTATATCATCGATGATGCTGAGCTGCAGCGCGTACAGGACAATTATCCTGTGATGTGGAAGAATGCAGATGCAACTCCCAAGCTTTGCTTTGTGGGTTGTCCGCACCTTTCTCTGGAGCAGCTTAAAACATGGACGGATAACATTGAAGCAGCACTTGCAAAGAACGGCAAGAAGAAGGTGGTTATCCCCACCGTGCTGACTGCGGCTCCCGCTGTGCTGGAAAAGTTCAATAAGACCGAGTACGCTGCAAGACTCAAGGCCACAGGCGTGATCACGTCCTATATTTGTCCTTTGATGTACATGAACAATCCGCTTTGCAAAAAAATGCCCGTTATCACCTCGTCCAACAAGCTGCGTACCTACACCAGCTCAAGATATTACAAGGATGAGGAGATCTTACAGGCTATTACGGGAGGTAAAAAGGCATGAGAGAATTCAAGGGTAGAGTCGTAACCCCCGGACAGGTCACGGCAGAGGCGCTTGTGACCACGCAGGGATTCAATACGCTGGCATCCTTCCAGATGGCGCTGCAGTTCGGCGACAAGGAAGTCAAATGCGGTGACCAGAATAACACCGATCTGCATGGCAAGAGCATGCTTGGCAAGGCTCTTTGTCTGCCGCAGACCATTGGTTCAACCACGGGTGGTTTGGTACTGTATTGCGCATGTGCGATGCACAAGCAGCCTGCTTGCATGCTGTTCGCCAATCACATTGATTCGTTGGCAGCCGCCGGCGCGGTGCTTGCCGACGTTTGGGTTGAGGGTGTAAGCATGCCCGTTGTGGATTGCCTTGGCGATGAATTTTTGGAGTACGTCAAGGATGGCATGAGCGTTACTGTGAAGCCAGACGGTGTAGTTGTGGTGGAATAAACGAACAAAAAAGAAAGAGAGAACAAAACGGTTTTGCCGTCGAGTTCTCTCTTTTTTATCAAGTGTCTTTGCTTATAAAGAATGAACGGTTGTGGGACTTACTTTTTCAAAGCGCCAACCAGACCCAGTACGCCGCTGACGATCAGCAGAATGCCGCCAACGATCATGACGATGTTCATAATGCTGCCCCAAGCGAATGCAAGCAACAGACCAACAACGATAGTCAGGATGGGGAAGAGGATCGCAAGAACCTTCTTCTTTTTCTGTCCCAGTGCCTGCACCAATGCGATAATGCCCTTGATGGCAATGAAGATGCCCAGCACCAGCATGACAATGTCGGTCAGAAGCCAACCAATCACCAGAATTGCAACGCCGATGACAAGACTGATAATGCCGCCTGCCCAGTTCTTCTTGATCAGCTCAAGAATACCCGAAACAAGGAAGACGATACCTGCAATGGTCATGGCAATATTGAGTGCCTCACCGGGGAATACGATCAGCAAAATACCGATCACGATGTACAGAATGGAAGAGATCCAAGCCGAATTCGATTTCTTTGCCTTTGCCATATGGAAATTTCTCCTTTCAATGATTTACAGTATCATTATATCACATTGCAGGGTGTGAAGTCAACGATTTTTTGCTTGCGCGCGTCACAAATATATCACCGTATCCCTGTCCTTTTGTCTGCGCAGATAGGCTTTTAGTACAGGATGCATCTTGATGCGCAAGGCGTTTTGCGGACAGGTGTTGACGCAGCGCAGACAGCGTATGCAGCGGTTGTTGGGCGTGCCGTTTTGCATAGCACCGACAGGGCAGGTGCGTGTGCAAAGACCGCATGCGTTGCAGTCCTCGGTTTTGTCAAGGCGCAGGCCGACGCGGCTTCTCCACGCAGGGAAAAAGGATGCAAAGGGGTTTTTGCCGCAGCGCGGAAGCTTTGCGGGCTGCGGTGCGGCAATGCGGTCAAAAATTGTTTCCATGCTCTCTGTCGGAAAAGAGGTATCTTGCTCAAGAAAGCTGTGGCCCGTGGGGACGCAGGCGCCCGCAATCACTTCTGCATTTGTCATTCGTGCCGCCTCCCACAGCACGTTTCCATAGGAGATCTTGCCGTAGGTGGCAATCAGGACTGCGTGCTTTGCGTCAAGGCTGTGCAGAAACTGCTTGACTGTGGGCGGGATGTTCTGACAATATACGGGAAACACCACGACGGCTGTTTCGGCATGTCCCATTGCGTCAGCCGTGATGGGGATGGGGTGCGTGTTCAAGCGGTCTGCAAAGTATTGTGCAACCGCCATGCTGTGTCCGCTGCCCGAAAAGCAGTAAACTTGTATCATATTTCCTCCCCAATGCAGCCGCACATGATGGCACACTCGGGAATAGGATCAAGTGAAAAACCCAGCAAATGCTCCATTTCATATAGCATTTCATCGCGGCTGCGTCCGCAGCTGCGGCTTGCAAGAGAGACCTCAATCGCGCTGAATGGGATCATCTTGCTTTGACACCGGTAAAAGCGGACGAATTGCGAGTGATCCTTGCACCTCTCAATGCTGCAGCTGGTGTGCAAGGCCTTTTGTCCCTCATCGGGAGCGACCCAGCCGCATCTTTCGATCAAGGTGTCCTTGACGGCATTCCAGTCGTAGACACCGCCGCAAATACGGTCGAAATCCAAGTGTACAAAGGCAGGAATGTTACCCGTACGTGAGGAATAACGGATGCTGCGACGGAAGGGCGGCAGCAATTCGGGAACCTCGTGAATGGCCGTGACAACGTTGGAAACCAAGGGATTGCTGTAACCGCTGAGCTTTTTGAGAGGATGATCACCGTATGCAAGCTGCTTCATGGTCAGAAGCGTTTGCAGCTGCCCCTTTTTGAGCGGTGGACGCAGGATAAGCAACCGCCCGATATTGATCAGCGCGGCAAGCGGTTTGTTTTGCGCAAATTTGTATGCGAATTTAGGAGCCATGTGATTGTAGTAAAGCCCAAGCATCTGCACGGGCTCGTTACCCACTACGAAATAGGGAACGCGATTCTGCACCAATTCGGGATAAAACAACAGATATGCCAGCGAGGGGCAGGCGCAGGTATTGCCGCTGAGCTCATATAGCTTGCGGTAGATGCGGTCAAGGTCGTTTTTGCTGACCGAACGGGTGATGAACTCTACGTTTGAAAAATGTTTTTTGGCGTTTTGGATCGAGGCTCTTGCACTGTCCGACATGAAAGGGATCTCCCAAGTCAGGGCAAGCACGCGTAAGCCCTTTTGCATGGCAAGATGGTAGAGTAAAAAGGTGGAGTCCTTGCCTCCCGTGTAGAAAACGGCCACGTCAAAGCGGGATTTTTTGGCGCGTGGGATCTCGTCAAGCACGGGAACAACGCTGCGCAAATGCTTGACCTCGTCTGCCGTCTGACACATGGGACAGCGTCCCTTTGTATCAAATTCCAGGCCGGGGATGATAAAATCATTGGCGGCACAAGCAGTGCAAAAGCGCGCCTCCATAAGGCTTTTGGGCGTGGGGCGGTAGTCGGCTTGCAGCACAACTTGCGTACCGAGCAACGCTCCCAACGCCTTTTTCTGCTCGTCGGTCAGGAAAGAGGGGAGGGAAGCAATGATCTTTTGCTGCGCTTTGGTCAGGCGCACGGTGTTGCGAAACATGTTCTCCTTGTTGCGCAGGCCGTAATAATACAGTGCGTTTCCTTCAAGTACCCAGCGATTTTGCAGTACGTATTCCTGCATGGCAGCACCTCCTTTTCCGTGAATAACTTATTGTACCATATTTCGCCGCATTTTGCAATATAAAATGGGAGCTGCGTCAAATTGTTGACGCAGCCCCGCGGAATTTGTATTGAATTACCAGATCACGATTCTCTTTTCGGGAGCGATGTACATCTGATCGTTTTCGGTGACACCGAATGCCGTGTACCATTCGCTGAAGTTTCTGGGAGGCATATTGGCGCGCAGGATGCAGGGACCGTGCACGTCAACTGCAAGCAGCATCTGCGAATATTCGGGTCTTGCTTTCTGGCACCATACTCTTGCCCAGTTGGTGAAATATTCCTCGTAGGATGCGCCTTCGGTTCTGCCCATGATGTCCAGTGTGACAGACATGCCACCGTTGTCCGCCATGTTCTCGGAAACGATGAAAGCACCGTTGACCTTGCCCCAAGGCAGCTCAATGCCGTCAAACTGTGCGATCATATCCTGCACCTTGGCGTCAAATCTTGCAAAGTCCTCGTCGGTCCACCAGTTGTTGATGTTACCGTTTTCGTCGCACTTTGCACCGTTGGAGTCAAATGCGTGCGAGATCTCGTGGCCGATGACCGCACCGATGCCGCCCAAATTCTCGCTTCTGGTCTGTGAGAGGGAGTAGAAGGGAGCCTGCAGAATGGCTGCGGGGAAGGTGATGTCGTTGACGAAGGGATCGTAGCAAGCGTTGACCATGTGGCCGGGCATTGCCCAGTTTTCGGGCTCGGTGGGCTGATCAAGCTTGGTGTAAGATTCCAGCTCTCTGATCGCCTTGAGCGACATGACGATATCAAACAGAGAAGCATTTTCGTCAAAGTCCATCTTTTCGTAAATGGCTCTGACCTTGTCGGGATATCCCATCTTAACGCCCATGGTGGAGAGCTTGAGGATGGCCTTTGCCTTGGTCTCTTCGCCAAGGATCTCGTTGGTCTTGATTCTTTCCTTGTAGGTGTCGATGATCTGATATACGATCTCGGTGATGTCCTTCTTTGCTTCTTTTCCGAAATACTTGTCACCGTAGTAAATGCCCACGGGCTCGGAGTACATGCCCGACGCGAGGTTGTATGCAAACTTGTCAATGTCCTGCATCACGGCAACGCCCATGAGTGCGCGCATGTACGCACCGCCCATGTCACGCAGCTGCTCGGAAAGGTAAGAGCAGAAGCTCAAAAGACCGGTCACGTAAGCCCAGTGCTTGTAAAGCTGCAGTGTGTCAGCGTTCAGGATCTTGGTAAAATCGCCAAAGTATCTGGGCTCGGTGATTACGACCGTTGCGGGAACGTGTCCGAACAGGTCTTTCAGAATAGCCTCGGAATCAATGGTGGAAAGCATCTTTGCGACCTCATCGGTGTCCATGGGGTTGTACATTTCCACGTATCTGGACCATTCCTCGCGCGACTTTGCCAGTCCTGCAATGATCTCGTCAAATGCAAGCGCGTCGGCTACGTACTGCTCCTGTGCCTCGGGAGCAAGGTCGGTCTGCGCCATGACAGCCTTGGCAACGCCTGTCCAGATACCGATGATCTGCTCCTTCTGCGCAGCCATTTCGGGACCGTAGTAGGTGGTGTCGGGCAGGATGACGCTCGCGCCCTGAATGTAAACCAAGCGCTGCTTGGTGTTCTTCATGTCGGTGTCAACGCCAATGTTGAGGGGCGTGGGAATGCCGGCAAGCGAGAGGGATTTGTAAAGGCGAGAGAAGTCGTCAAGCGAATTTACCTGATCCAGAAGGGCCAGATTCTTGAGCGCGGGGGTAATGCCGTCCTGCGCCTTGCGGTCTGCGTCCTTGGCAATGGCGTAGAGCTTGCAGGCTCTCTCCAGATGCACGTTGGGGTATTCCTTGCTTTGCGCCAAGGTCTCAAATTCGCCCATCATGGTCTTTTCCACGCTGTCGGAAAGCTCCATAAAACCGCCCGCTACGGGCTTGTCGTCCGGAATGACCAGCTCTTCGAGTTTCTTCTGATTGACGTATGTATAAAGGTCGTCTTGAATTCTGATGTTTTCCATACTGTTTTCTCCTGTTCTTTGCGTATTTGAGCAATTTTGCTCTGCTTGTATTTATTGTATCACCGAATCAGGAAAAAGGCAAGATAAAATCGGGAGATTTTTGCGGGAGAGAGGGATTTTTTGATGGTGGAAAGATATCTCAAAGCCGCAGTATCCCCCTGAGTGTCATCCTGAGCGAAGCGCGCAGTGGGATCTGTAAACGGTTTTTGATATGTCTGTCTGCATAAAAAACATCCTGTAGGGACAGGCGTCCTCGACTGTCCGCGAAAAAATGCAACAAAGGCTAAGCAAACATTGAGAAAATCTATTGGAGATCCCATTGCGCGCTTCGCTCAGGATGACACTTGGGGTGTCGATTGCGTGTGTTTGTTCAGTGATTCCACTCGTGAGGCAATAACCGGCACCCTTAAGTAAAATCTCGACATCGAAGCGAACAAAAAAGAACCCACCGCGGTCAATGTCATTAAGTTAATTTAGTGACGCGAAAGAAAGATGCACTTAACAAAGCTGAAAAAGCAGAGTTAAGTGCATTTTTCGTGAAAAAGGCATGGCGAAAAGACAGACGAGAAAGTCTGTCAAAAAAGTATTGCAAAAAA
>JAFTLD010000042.1 GCA_017452945.1 Clostridia bacterium
GATCAAGGCTCCTGCTTTTCAGTATTATTGGATATGAAGGAGTGTCTGTATGGGAACCCCCTCCGCCGCTTCGCGGCACCTCCCGCAGCGGGGAGGCTCATTTACGCATCCGCTTTTGTTGATTTATCCGTTTGGATGAAAGTTCTTTGGGTAGCCGAACGGGAGCCGAACCGAATTGCCCGACGACGATGCATTTTCGCATCTTTTGCCAAAGCTCACCTCGCAAGATTGGTATCTTGCTTCGGTTCCCTTTAACAAAATCTATCAAAAATGCATTCGCCCTCTAGTGCGAGCAGTTTGACTTCCGTGAGGCTACCGTTGCCGTATTGCTCATCCGAGAGGTGCGGTTGCCCAACACAAAGCCTCCCCGCTGCGGGAGGTGCCGCGAAGCGGCGGTGGGGGTTCCCGTTCCACTGCTCTTTCACATCTTTTTATACGAAAAATGCAGGAATCTGTTCGTGTTTGAACAAATTCCTGCTTTTTTTCGCTAATCTCGCAGCCCTATAATAAGGCTGCTTTCCATTCTTACTTCAAAGGATCTACGAAAACGACCTTTTCGATGACCACGTCGGTCAGGGGCTTGTTTTCATTGCCGCCGCTTGTCTTGACCGCTGCAATCGCGTCAACCACGTCCATGCCTGCCAGCACGTAGCCGAATGCTGCGTATTGGGTGTCCAGGTGAGGGCTGGTTGCGTCACAGATAAAGAACTGGTTGGATGCGCTGTCCATGGCATTGGTTCTCGCCATGGAGATGACGCCGCGCACGTGGAGCAGGTTGTTTTCCACACCGTTCGCGGAGAATTCACCCTTGATAGAGTCGGCCGTATGCTGCTTGCCGTCGGTGTCAAACGCACCGCCCTGGATCATGAAATTCTGAATAACGCGGTGGAAGATCTTGCCCGAGTAGTGGCCTTCCTTGACCAGCTTCTGGAAGTTCTCCACGCTCTTGGGTGCTACGTCGGGGCGCAGACGAATCACGATATCACCGTAGTCTTTAACCGTGATCTTGACGTATTCGGTCACGTCGTCGGTCTCTGCAAAGTCGGTGGCCTTGAAGGAGTTGATCTCACCCTTGATCTCTTCCATGTCGATTGCTGCGGGAGTGGCAACGGCGATGGCAATGACAACGGCTGCGATGATGGCTACGCCTAAAACAGTGGTAATCAGCGCAGCGATCAGCGCGGAATTGTTCTTCTGGGGCTGTGCGGCAGCTGCCATGCGTGCCTGATGTCCCTTATTGCTGTATCTTTTGCTCATTGTGAAAATACCTCTTCTTATTTTTTTAATCGTACCATAGTATTGTAACAGATTGGAGAATTTCTGTCAAGTAGAGGGGATAGGAATTTGCATTTTGGACACATATATTGTAAAGAGTTGCAAAGGGGGAGATGTCATGCAAAAAATGCGATGGGCGACCGTTTCGACAGGATTGTTGGCGCTGCTTGTGTTGTTGTATTTGCTGGGCAGGTACGGTGTGCCGATCCTGATGCCGTTTTTGTTGGCAGGGACGATCGTGCTGTTCGTGCATCCGTGGGGGAAGAAGCTTTCGAAAATCACAGCGCTGCGCCCGGGAATCTGCTGCGTCGCTGTGCTGATCGCGCTTTTGGGTGTGCTTGGCGGGGTTGCGTATCTTGGCGGCTATTATCTGTGGCGAGAAGCCGATTCGTTTTATGGGTGGCTGTCCGAGAATGCCGATTCGCTGATCGGTGCGATCAGCGGACTGTTCGCCACAAAAGGACAGGGGAGTATGCTGCCGCCCTTTTTACAAAAGCTTTTGGAACTGCCGATCATAGCAGATTTTCTGGGAGGGCTGGATTCCTTGGCGGAGGGGCTGGTGCAATCCTTGCTTGCAAAGCTTGGCGAGGCGTTGACCTCGGCTGCCATCGGTGCTGCATCCAAGCTGCCTTCTGCGGCTCTTTCCGTGTTGGTTTTTGCACTTTCCTGCTTTTATCTCGCTCTGGACGGTGAGCGGATCTTTTCGTTTTTTCTCGGCTGCTTTTCCGAACAGCAGTGCGCACGTGTAAAAGACATATGCTCCTCGGTCTCGAATGCCTTGCGTGGGTATCTGAGAGCATACGGTTTGATCTTTTGTCTGACGTTTACCGAGCTGCTTGTGGGATTTCTGATCGTTGGCGTGCGGTATGCGTTTTTGCTTGCGGTACTGATTGCCTTGCTCGATCTGCTTCCCGTGATCGGCTCGGGGGCGGTGCTGCTGCCTTGGGGGATCGTGTCGCTTTTGGCGGGCAACGTGCGCGTGGGAGCAGGGCTATTGATCCTTTACGGTGTGATCACGCTGGTGCGTCAGATCACTGAGCCCAAAATCGTGGGAAACAGCTTAGGGCTGCACCCGCTTGCCACCTTAGCGGCTATGTACGTGGCATTCCGCCTGTTTGGTGCGGTGGGATTGATCTTGGGGCCTTGTATTGCACTGATTGCGAAAGTGATATTGCAGCAGAGCTGCAGTGATATTCCGACAAAGTCGGAGTGATATTCGCCTGCATCAAGTGCATCAGCATGTAGGGCGGGGGCTTGCTCCCGCAGGCAGCAGGCGAGTGGTATTGCAGCTGCACTGCAGTTTTATAAATAAATGACCGCATACGGCAGCATACCGTACGCGGTCATTTATTTGTGCTTTTCGGTGGGTTAATCCGAAAAAGCGGCAATTACATATTGTTGAGTGCCTTGGTGAACTGGCTCTTCTTGTGAGCAGCCGCATTCTTGTGAATGATGCCCTTGGAAGCTGCTACGTCGATCTTCTTAACAGCTGCCTTATAGGTAGCCTGTGCCAGCTCAGTGTTACCGGATGCAAGAGCAGCTTCGTACTTCTTGATATCGGTCTTGAGTGCAGAGCGGAACGCCTTGTTCTTCAGAGTCTTGGTCTCGATAACCTTTACTCTCTTCTTTGCAGACTTAATGTTCGGCAAGTTCGTATACCTCCATATAAATTTTCCATATGTGGTGCGCCAAGGACTTGTGCCTGAGAGGGTGCACACGCAGGGTACCCCATATACTCCAATATCATACCACAAACTTTCTCAAAATGCAATAGGTTTTGCAAAATTTATTTGCCAAATTTTCAACAGAATACACCGCGCCTTTTGTGCAAATTCTGCGCAATTTAGCCGATATATCATTATATAAGAAAAATTTTGGAAAATTTATCGAAAAACCCTTGACAAACGGAAAAAACCTTGCTATAATATTAAACTGCATTATAATCGCTTGCAGTATGGGGTTTTACTGCCAATGCGACAAAATACACAGTTATTTTTGGCGCGATTTATGCAAAAAAGATAACAAAAAAGACGTGGAAGCCCGCAAGGGCTGCCAACTACTTTGAATGGAGTGAAAAATTACATGGTCAATTTGAAAGAGCAAAAGCTCGGACAGAACGTGAGAAAGTCCTTCTCGCGTAACACCCGCTTCAATCTCGAGCTCCCCAATCTGGTCGAGGTACAGACCAAATCGTTCCAGTGGTTCCTGGATGAGGGCTTGATGGAGGTATTGCGTGACGTATCTCCCATCACCGACTATTCCGGTAACCTGTCCATCGAATTCGTATCCTTCTCGCTGGATTCCAAGCCCAAGTATCCCGTGGAAGAGTGCAAGGAGCGCGACGTAAACTATGCCGCACCGCTTAAGGTCAACGTTCGTCTGACCAACAAGCAGACCGGCGAGGTGAAGCAGACCGATATTTATATGGGCGACTTCCCCCTGATGACCGAAACCGGTACCTTCGTCATCAACGGTGCAGAACGTGTTATCGTTTCTCAGATCATCCGTTCTCCCGGTATGTACTACTCCTTTGATATTGATAAGACCGGTAAGCGCACCTATGCGGCTACCGTTATCCCTTACCGCGGCGCATGGCTGGAATACGAAACCGACGCCAACGGTATTATGTACGTCAGAATCGATAAGAACAGAAAGGTCCCCATGACCATGTTCGTGCGCGCTCTGGGTGTGGAATCCAGAGAGGAGATCTACGCGCTGCTCGGTGAGGACGAAAGACTTGCTGCAACCTTTGATAAGGACGAGAGCGAGGATCTGGCTGTTCGTAACCATACCACCCCTTACGTAGAGGCTCTTAAGGAGATCTACAAAAAGCTGCGTCCCGGCGAACCCCCGCTGGTAGAATCTGCTCAGCAGCTGATCAATAACTATTTCTTCGACCCCAAGAGATACGATATTGCGCCCGTAGGCCGCTATAAGTATAACAAGAAGGTTGCGCTGCACTCCAGACTCAAGAACCGCAAGCTGGCGGCTGATCTGATCAGCCCTTTGACCGGTGAGGTTTTGTTTGAGAAGGGCGCTGTGCTGACGCGCGACGATGCCATCGCGGCTGAAAACGCAGGTGTCAATGAGGCGTTCGTTGAGCTGGATAACGGCAAGGTCGTCAAGATCCTGTCCAACAACACCATCGAGCCCAAGTGCGTGCTCGGCTTTGATCTTGAGGACTGCGGCATTACCGGTAAGGTAAGCATTCCCGTTCTGCTTGAGATCGCAGAGGCTTGCGGCGGTGACGTGGATGCCATCAAGGAAATGGCTAAGGAGCGCATTGCAGAGCTTGCTCCCAAGCACATTACCAAGGACGATATCTTTGCTTCCATTAACTATATTCTGACTCTCGCCAACGACATCGGTACCGTGGACGATATCGACCACCTTGGTAACCGCCGTATCCGTTCCGTAGGTGAGCAGCTCCAGAATCAGCTGCGCATCGGCTTCTCCAGAATGGATAAGATCATCAAGGAGAGAATGACCACGCAGGATAATGAAAAGCTGACGCCTCAGGCATTGATCAACATCCGTCCCGTTGCGACCGTTATTCGTGAGTTCTTCGGCTCTTCTCAGCTCTCCCAGTTCATGGACCAGAATAACCCCCTGGCTGAGCTGACCCACAAGCGCCGTCTGTCGGCACTTGGTCCCGGCGGTTTGTCCCGTGACCGTGCATCCTTCGACGTTCGTGACGTTCACTACAC
>JAFTLD010000024.1 GCA_017452945.1 Clostridia bacterium
AAAAGAGAGAGTTTTACGGAATTTTACTTCCGCATTACTCTCTCTTCTGTTTTTATTGCCAGTTTCGCATTTGTAATACAAATGCCGTCGGGCTATGCCCATACCCTTATTCAAATTCTCCGATAAGGACATCACCCATTTTGCTCGGTCTTTTTTCTTATGCAATTTTGCGTTTATGCCTTAGCAGCAAGGTAATCGCACACGTCCTGCACGGTTTCGAATTTAACGGGCTCGGTAAACTGGAAGCCGAATGCTGCCTCGATCTCCATAGCCAGCAGCATGATGGAGAGGGAGTCCAGCTTGAGGTCTTCCATCAGCTTGGTGTCGGGGGTTACGGTGCTGACGTCAATTCCGGGGTTGACTCTCCCGATGATCTCTTTGAGTTGGTCAAGCATGATAATATAAGTCCTTTCATGATATGTAATAATATGTGGGGCGTCGAGGACGTCGCCCCCTACAAGGAAACGCGGACAGTCGGGGACGCCTGTCCCTACGTTAGATTTTTTTAATATAGGATCTGCGGCGCTTATGCTGTGTGGCATCGAAATACTTCCACTGCGCCATGACTTGGGTATTGGTTTCGAGGTTTAAGTTGGTTTCGGCATATTCGATCTTGCCGCTTGAGAGATATTCGGTCATTTTTTGCAGCATGACCGCGTTGATCCCTGCTGCCTGATATTCGGGCAGGATGCCGATCAGACCAAGGTCAACCGTTTTGGGATTTTTGGCTGCTTGCAGCACTTTGCAGATGGTGATTGGCGTAAGTCTGCCGCCGCTTTTCTGCAGCGCAGAACCGATACCCGGAATACAGAGCGCAAAAGACACCACGCGCTCGTTTTTATCGCAGATGATGATCAGATATTCCTTGTTGAGTATCAGCATAAACTGGTCGATCATTTGCTTTTTCATATTCTCAGTGAATGGCACGGCACCAAACAAATGCGCATAGCACTCATCAAGGCAGGAAAAAAAGCCGTCCTTGTACTTATCAATATACTGCTTTTTGGTCATTTGGGAGCTGTCTACAACGTGCAAATCAGAAAGCTCCAGCGCACGATCGGCAACACGCGCAAGCATTGGGTTGGGCTCTTTGGGCGCACGCAGGCGGAACTCCAGCCAGTCGATCTCCTTTTGGTAACCACAGGCTTCGAGCAATGCGGGATAATAATCGTAGTTATACTGTTCCTCGAAGGTAGACAGCTGGTCAAAGCCCTCGATCAAAAGTCCTTCACGCTCAAGGTCGCTGTATCCGAGCGGACCGCAAACCGTATCCATGCCCTGCTCTGCTGCCCAATTTTCCACCGCTTCAAACAGTGCCTTTGCAACACTCACGTCATTGATCGCATCAAAGCGGGTAAAGCGCACACGCTTCTCGCCTCGCAGCGCATTTGACTGATTTTGCAAAATGCCCTGAATACGGCCTACCACCCGTTTGCCTTGCATCGCAAGGAAAAACACGGTCTGACAGGTGTCGCTGTAGGCATGGTTTTTCTTGAACTGCGCCATCTCGTCACCGTAAAGCGGTGGCACAAAACAAGGATGATTCTTATAAAGCTTTAATGGGAATTGCACGAAGGCTCTCTTTTGCGCCCGCGTGGTCACCCGGACGATTTTCATGTCCTTCATAAGCAATATTATTCCAGAGGCTCATCCTCGCGACGCAGGAAGAGCAAGCCGTAGCCTGCCAGCCAGGGGCCATTGTGGCAGCCGCTGACGGGAGAGGTGATGACCTTTTCATGGTTTACATGAATGTCGTACTTCTTCTCGATCTCCACAAGCTCTTCAAGCAGCGAAGGGCCTGTGTAGGTATGCCAGAGCAGATAGTCGGCAGGATCGCGGTCACCGATCATTTCCTTTAAGATCTCGCAGGTTCTTGCCAGTGCCTTTTTGGGAGTACGGACGCTCTGCAGCGCGCAAAGCTCACCCTCGTGGGTGAAATGTACAACGGGGCAGATATTGAGCATCTTACCCATAAGAGCCTTACCGCCCTTGAGTCTGCCGTTATAAATCAGGTAGTCCAGCTTTGCATCAACGCCAAGGAATTCCTGGTGCTTGATCATCCAGTTGATCTCCTTTAAGATGGTATCGGTAGGAACGCCCTTTTCGATCATCTCGGCAGCCTTGATAGCCAGCAGACCCTCGCCAAAGCAAGTGATCTTGGCATCGATGACGATGATGTTCATCTTATCCTGAAATTCTTCTGCAGTCAGACGGATCAGATTGCAGGTACCGCCCAGATATGCGCTGAGTGCAATAACAATGACCTCGCGGTAACCCTCGTCGTAAGCTTTTTGGAAATGCTCTCTGATCGTTTCGGGATTGGGCATTGCTGTCTTGGGCAGATTGTTCTTGGGATCCTCAAGCACCTCAAGCTCTTTGTAGAATGCGTCGGGATCGAGGTCAAGGCCTTCTAAGTATTCCTTGCCCTTGAAATGCACGTGGATGCGGATGATGTCAATGTCATATTTCTTATAGCGTTCGGGGGCGTACTCGATACAGCCCGTGGAGGTACACATGACTTTTCTTTTGATTTCCATAACGTTACTCCTTTGAAATTATCTTGCATCCTTGCCGTCGAACATAGCCTTATTGCGTGCTACGTTAAGCATGATGGCAGAGGTATTTTTGATCGAATCTGCGTTTGCCGCTCCATGCGCCTTGATGATGGGCTTACCAACGCCCAGCAGCTGTGCGCCGCCGAGCGAGTTAAAATCATAAATGCTCATCAGATAGCCCACAAGCTTCATGATCTCGGGGTTGCCCGTCTTTTTGCCGTAAACCACGATATCGGTAATGATTCTCTTTGCAATGCCCTCGGAATTCTTGAGCACCTGATTGCCCGCAAAGCCGTCTGCGACAAGCACGTCACAATCACCCGAAAGCGCGTTGGTACCCTCGATGTTACCAACAAAGTTCAGCTGTGCATCTGCCTTGAGCAGCGCGTGGGTTTCCTTGACAAGCTTGTTGCCCTTGGTTTCCTCCGCACCGTTGGAAAGAAGGCCTATGCGCGGATTTTCAATGGCATAGCATTGCTTCATAAGGTCAGAGCCCATATGTGCAAAGTCTACCAGCATGGGAGCGGTACAGTCAATGTTTGCGCCCGTATCCACAAGGCAGGTAAAGCCGCCCTTTGCTGCGGGCAGAATGGCTGCAAGAGCCGGTCTGCGCAGGGGCTTGGCAGGAACGTAACGAAGTGCGCCTGCAATCAGTGCGCCCGTGCTGCCTGCATTGATAAGTCCCAGAATATCATCGCGTGCGGCAAGGGCTTGCAGTGCCTTGACCAAAGAGGACTCGGGCTTTTTGAAAATAGCCTCCATTGGGTTATCATAATTGGTGATGGCATCAGGGGCGTGTACGATCTCGATGCGGTCGTGATCGTATTCTGCCTTTGCAAGCTCCCCTGCGATCACCTGCTCGTCACCAAACAGCACGATCGAAAGCTCGGGATTCTCAGCAAGTGCCATCAGCGCACCCTGCACGACCATCTCGGGGCCTTTATCGCTGCCCAACGTGTCTATTGCGATTTTATAAGTTGCCATAATTTCCTCCATTATTCAACTGCGATCAGATAACGGTAGACCTGCTGGCCCCCGATAAATACTTCCACGCTCAAATCTTCATAAGTTTCTTCGATAGCCTCGGTCATGGCGACTCGCTCTTGCTCGGAAACACCGTCACCTACAAACAAGGTCAGGATCTCGCGATCCTCGATATCCTCAATCGTACCAATCATCTTGATCATTGCCTCATATTCATCTGCACAGGAGCAAACAAGCTCTCCGTCCAGAATGCCGATCGATTCGCCCTTCTTAACGTCTACGTCACCGATTACGGTATCGCGGATAGCATAGGTGATCTCGCCCGACACCACTGCATCTTTTGCGTCTGTCATATCCGAGATCTGATCGTCCGCATCCGGGGTGGCTGCATTGAACACTGCCAATGCGGAATACCCTTGCGGGAAGGACTTGGTGGGCACGACGCGTACGTCCACACCCTCGCAAAGACTTGCTGCCTGATGCGCTGTCAGCAGAATATTGCCGTTATTGGGCAGCACGATCACGTGATCCACGTCCAACTGCTCAATGGCATCCACGAAATCCTGTGCGCTGGGATTGGACGTTTGTCCACCGTCGATGATGATATCTGCGCCCAGCTCAGAGAACAACGCATGCATCCCCTCACCGCTTGCAACCGTAATCACACCGTACGGCTTGTGGATCTTTTTCTTTTGCTCTGCAACCGTTCTTTCGGAATGCTGCAGGCTCATATTTTCGATCTTGACTTCTAAGTATTCACCGTACTTCTGGCAAAGCAGCAGGACGTCTGCAGGCACCATAGTATGTGCGTGCACCTTAAGCACGTCACCGTCACGCAACGCAACGATCGAATTGCAATCCTTTGCTTCAAGATCGGCACGGAATCCATCCAGATCAAACGCTTCGGGATCTCCCTTTGCCTTTTGCAATCTGACAAGCACCTCGGTGCAATAGCCCCATTCAAGCGGGCTGTCGGTTGTAAACAAATCGTAATTGACGCCGGGCTTTGCTTCGGCTGCGACCGTGTTGTAGCTCTGTGCCGTGATCTCCTTGCCGGTCAGCGCGTCGTACATTCCCACAAGCATAGCAAGGTATCCGGCTCCTCCGCTGTCCACCACGTCTGCCTGTGCCAGCACGGGCAGCATTTCCTTGGTCTTTGCCAGTGTTAGTCTTGCTTGCCCGATCAGAATCTCAAACATCTGCTCTGCGGTAGTATCCTCATTTACATTTTTTACAGTATATTCGGAGCTTTCGCGGAATACCGTGAGAATGGTGCCTTCGACGGGATTGGCTACTGCGTGATACGCACGAGCCACGCCTGCTTCAAGTGCCTGTGCAAACTCAGTCACGCTGACACTTTCGCAATCGGTCAGCGCACCGGCAACTCCTGCTATGTACTGCGAAAGAATCACGCCCGAATTGCCGCGCGCGCCCAGCACGCATCCCTTGGAGAAATTGGCCAAATGCGCGCCGACTGTATCTTCATCCTGCAGACGTGCAAGTCCGCCCTCCAACGTTTTGGTCATGTTCACACCGGTGTCACCGTCCGGTACGGGAAAAACGTTGAGATCGTTGATCTCTTCCATATTGGTTCTCAGACCCTGTACGCCACCCGCAAGCAGCTTACGGATCATCGCACCGTCAAGTCTTATCGTTTCCATATATCTTTCCATCCTTTAAGTCGTTGTGGGAAGCATGCTGCGCGTCATGCGCTCCATATAAGCGGCAATCGTGCTCACATCGATTCGCTTGCCTTCATCACTGAGCAGCCATTGACCAAGCACGTGAACCATGCCGCTGATCATAAAAGTGGCGGTCATGCGCCGTTCCGTGCTGTTTTCACTTCCATCGTATGCCTGCATCAGCTTATGCTCCAGCTTTGTCACAAAAGCCTCCATCCGGCCCTTGTAAACCGTGCGCAATTCCTCTGATTGCCTTTCCACAGCTGTAAGCAGCCCCTGCACGTACGCCTTGGGGGATTCGAACAGGCTCTTCTTTTCGGCAAATGCACTCATCAGCTTTTCAATGCAATTTTCCTCTATTTCATCAGCCAAAGCCAACGAATCCACATAATGCTTATAGAACGTGGTCTTATTGATCATAGCCCGTTCACAGATATCTTTGACCTTGATCTTTTCAGGTGTATACTGATCACGCAAGGAAAGGAACGCTTGCTTGATCTGTTGTTTGGTTTTTACGATCCTGAGATCCATTCCGGGACTCCTTTCGGTTATTTACAAAAAATAATCAACTTTAGTTGCTTATCCAATTATAGTCGTTTATGCAATGTTTGTCAATAGGTTTTTATAAAAAATGCATCGGTTTTATTGACGATTGGCAAAAATGTGATATAATAAACATATATGCTTTACCAAACCAAAGCAAAGGAGGCCTCGGATATGCATATTTGCAATCCCATCCTGCCGGGATTTCATCCCGATCCCTGCATCTGCCGCGTCGAAAGCGACTATTTTCTTGCCACCTCCACCTTTGTATGGTTTCCCGGAGTTCAGCTTTATCACTCCCGCGACCTTGTGCATTGGCAAGAGATCCCCTGCCCCTTGCGCCGCACCTCGCAGCTTGATCTGCGCGGCTGTCCCAATTCCGGTGGCATCTGGGCGCCCTGCCTGACCTATTGCAACGGCACTTACTATCTGATCTACACCGTGGTGCGCAATTATCACGGCATATTCAAGGACACACCCAATTATATGGTGACTACGACCGATATTTTCAGCGGTGAGTGGTCCGAACCGATCTATCTGAACTCCAGCGGCTTTGATCCCTCTTTGTTTCATGCACCCGATGGCAAGAAATATCTGGTCAACATGCTCTGGGATCACAGGCTTGAAAATCATCCCTTCGGGGGCATTCTCTTGCAAGAGTATTCGGAGAGTGAAAAGCGCCTTGTCGGAGAGGTCAAGAATATTTACAGCGGCACCGAGATCGGATGCACGGAAGCACCGCACCTGTTTTACAAGGACGGTTGGTACTATCTTTTGGTGGCCGAAGGTGGAACGCTGTATAATCACGGTGTGCGTCTGGCTCGCTCACGCAGCATTGACGGACCTTACGAAACCGACCCCTTACCCATACTGACAACGCGTCACGTACCGCATGCACCGCTGCAGCGTGCAGGACACGGATCGCTGACCGAAGCCCCCGACGGAACGCCCTATATGGTGTATCTGTGCGGCAGACCGATTGGTGAGAAAAAATGCTGCATTCTGGGACGCGAAACCGCACTTGCCAAGCTGTATTGGGACCAAAACGGTTGGCTTCGCTTGGAAAACGGCGGCATAATCCCCGACCGCGAGCTTGACGTGGATCTTCCTTGCGCGCAAATAGAGCCTTTGCCCTTGACGGACACCTTTGATTGCAAAGAGCTCCCCGAACGCTACAAAACGCTGCGCGTACCGCTGGATGCGATCGGCTCTCTGACAGCACGCCCCGGTTGCCTGCGGCTTTACGGCTGCCAATCCATCACCTCGCAGGATCAGCAAGCCATGGTGGCACGGCGCATCACCTCGCATGCGTGCGAGATCACGGTCAAAATGGAATTTAAGCCCACGACCTTCCAGCAAATGGCGGGGCTAACGGTTTTCTACGATACCTTCAATTTCTTTTATCTCTATCTGAGTGCAGAAAATGACGGTTCACGCGCTCTGCGCATCTGTGCGCGGAACAACCTGCAATTCTTCGATCCGCTTGACGGGTGCTATCCCATCGGACATAACAAAGCAATTTGGCTGCGCGTCCGGATCACGGGTTGCCAACTGCAATTCTTCTGCTCTTTTGACGGTGAGCATTATGTAGCGGTCGGAAACAAGATGGACTGCTCCAACCTTGCGGATGAGGGCTACAGCGAGATCGGCCATGAAGGACACACAGGGACGCTTGTAGGTATGGCTTGCCAGGATCTGACGGGACACGGCAACCACGCAGACTTTTTCAGCTTTACGTACCAAGATATCAACAATCATGAATAAAGGAGAAACAAAATGGCAAAGAACGTACAGGATATTATGAGCATGATCCGTGAAAACGGAATCAAAATGGTGGACTTCAAGATGGTGGACGTGAGCGGTCAGTATCGCCACGTGACCATTCCCGCGCAGAATTTTTCCGAGGATACCATGATAAGCGGCATTGGCTTTGATGCCTCCAACTATGGCTATGCAGTCGTGGAAAAGAGCGACATGGTATTCATCCCCGATCCGGATACAGCCGTCATCGACCCCTTCTGCGACGTACCGACGCTTTCTATGACGGGCGACGCCATGATCATTGCAAGTCCGGAAAACAAGCCGCTTTCTCAGTATCCCAGAAATATCATTAAAGCAGCCGTTGCGCACATGCAGGCAAGCGGTGTGGCAGACACCATGAAGATTCTGCCCGAATTTGAGTTTTATCTGTTTGATCAGGTTGGCTGGGAGGTTTCCCCAAACTTTATCGGTGCTTCGATCGATGCCGAGCAATCCTATTGGAACAGCGCAACCGAGGGCAAGGGCGTGATCGTTCCCAAGCAGAAGGCTTATCACATTGCAAAGCCCTTTGACCGCGCTTACGAGGCAAGAAGCGAAATGTGCATGCACATGCTGGATGCAGGCATTGAGATCAATTATCACCATCCCGAGGTGGCTGCCTCCGGTCAGTTTGAGATTGAGCCGCAGCTGGGTGAGGTGGTACACATGGCGGATGCGACCATGATGATCAAATATATCATTCACAACACCGCACTCAAGTACGGCAAGTCCGCTACCTTTATGCCCAAGCCGATTTACGGTGAGGCAGGCAGCGGCATGCACGTGCATATGCTTTTGTTCAAGGACGGACAGCCCGTATTCTCGGATGACGACGGTTACGCGCATCTGAGCGAGACCGCGCACTACTTTATGGGCGGCCTGCTCAAGCACATCGCTTCCCTGTGCGCGCTGACCAATCCCAGCACCAACTCGTTCAAGCGTCTGGTACCCGGCTTTGAAGCTCCCGTAACGGTCGGATATGCAACCTCCAACAGAAGTGCAGTCATCCGTATTCCCGCTTATGCCAAGTCACCCGACAAGCGTCGCTTTGAGCTGCGCAATCCCGATGCGACCTGTAACCCTTATTTCTGCTATGCTGCCATTCTGATGGCGGGCCTTGACGGCATCAAGAACAAGATCGATCCGCATGCAAACGGTTGGGGACCTTACGACGTCAACCTCTATCACCTCTCGGACGAGGAAAAGGCAAAGCTGCATCACCTGCCCACCTCGCTGCCTGAGGCACTGGACGCGCTGGAGGCTGACCACGACTACCTGACCGAGGGCGGTGTATTCCCGATCGAGCTGATCAACAATTTCATCAAGGCAAAGAGAGAGGAATGCAGAGCTATGGCGGCCATTCCCCATCCTGCCGAATTTGAAAAGTATTACAACCTATAATGAGTAAAAAGAAAAAATTTCTGATTGGTGTGCCATGCGCCCTTTTGTTGATGATCGCAGTCTTTGTCGGCTGGGTATTCTGGGCAAACACGGCGCTTGAGCGCACGAATTACACGGTGGCAAGCACGCGCCTGCCGGAACAATTTGATGGCTTTCGTATCGCGCAGATCTCAGACTTGCATTGCGCGGAGTATGATAAAGGCAATCAAAAGCTGATCACCATGCTCAAAAAAGCGGCTCCCGACATCATTGTGTTCACAGGTGACACCATTGACGAGCGTCACCCCGACAAATCCCCTGTGCTGACCTTGATGCGCGAGTGCGTGCAAATCGCGCCCTGCTATTTTGTCACGGGCAACCACGAATGCGCCATGCCGAGGCAGGAGTATCTCGACTTTGAAGCACAGATATGCGAGATAGGTGTCAGCGTACTGCATAACGAGAGCGTGACCATTGAGCGCGGCGGTGCGAGCATCGTACTGCTTGGCGTGGACGACGAGAATTACGACGGTAGGCTGCACTCCCCCGAGCAGCTTCGCGAGTTGGCAGGCACAGACGGCTTTACGATTTTGCTCTCGCACCGCCCCGAATACTTTTGGCGATATGCATGGGCGCAGATCGATCTGACACTTTCGGGACACGCACACGGTGGGCAGGCTCGTCTGCCGCTGATCGGCGGGCTTTACGCACCCGGACAGGGGGCGTTTCCCGAATATGACAGCGGTGTATATACTTATCAAAACGCCAATATGGTAGTCAGCCGCGGAATTGGGGAGAGCTCCTTTCCGTTGCGATTCAACAACCGCCCCGAGCTTGTCATAGTCACGCTGACTTCACAGGACAAATAAGAAAGGATAGAATTATGGCCAAGCTGCATTTTCTCAAATCTGTCACAGATACCATCAATACCTCGTTTATTTTAGAGAGCAACGACACGCTGCTCGTCTTGGACGGTGGATTCCCTTCCGAGGCACCCTACTTATACGAATATCTCAAAGACTTGGGCGGCCACGTGGACACTTGGTTTCTAACGCATTTCCACGACGACCATTTCGGTTGCTTTTTGACCATACTGCAAGAGCACCCGGATATCAAGATCGATAACATTTGCTACAATTTCCCTTCGGATGAATTTATTGTCAAATACGAGCCCAAGCAAAGCTGCAAGATGTCCGAGGAGTGGCTGCGTATTTTCAAGAAAACGGTTGCAGACAGCGGCATTCCGGTCGTGACTGCGACAGAGGGCGACGTTTACACCTATGACTGCGGCAACGTAACCGTGCGCGTGCTTCGTACGTATGATGAGGATCTTCCCTACATCAACGATTCCTCCACCGTATTCCTCTTTGAGGTGGACGGCAAGAGCATTCTGTTCCTTGGCGACCTTGCAGTTGCCGGTGGCAAGCAGCTGCTTGCCAAGGCTGCTCCCGAAATGGTCAAGGCTGACTTTGTGCAAATGGCGCATCACGGTCAGGGCGGCGTGGACAAAGCGTGCTACGAAGCGATCAAGCCCACCTATTGCCTGTGGCCGACACCCTCGTGGGTTTGGAACAATATGGGACCGGGCGGGTACGACACAAACGTATACCAGACCATTATCGTGCGCGGTTGGATCTCTTCGCTGCGCTCTGTCAAAAAACATTACCTCATGATCGATGGCACGCAGGTCATTGATCTGACACAAGCATGATCAATATGATGGCGGGAGGGAAACCTCCCGCATTTTTCTTTGACTAAACCCACGGTTTAGCGACTGGAAAAACAAGTCATTGACGGATTTTGACAAATGTGTTACAATGAATGCAAGAAAATTCGGGAGGGACTTGGGAACATGAATATTGGTGAGAAAATTTGTCAGCTGCGTAAGGATCGCGGCATGACACAGGAAATGCTGGCAGAACAACTGGTAATCTCAGCGCAGGCAATCTCCAAATGGGAGCGCGGGGTGGCAAATCCCGATATTGAACAGATCCCCCGCATTGCCAAGCTGTTCGGCATCTCGACCGACGAGCTTTTGGGGCTTTCTGCACCCAAATCGACAGAAAGTGAGCTGGAAAAGCGTGTGGCTTCTCTGGAACGTTTGCTTGAAATGCTGACCGCCAAGGATGAGGGCGCTTCCAGAGAAATTATGCTTCGTGAAGCACCGCGTGTTGTAAGCTTTGATTTTGCCAAAATGTCCGCAGCCGATAAAAAGAAATGGAAGCCCGACGGGCTGCACGTTTTGGATGATAAAGGTGCGCTTTGCATGAAGGCGGTCCCTGTACAACGTGCGATGGGTGCAGTGATTGATCCGCAATTTATCATAGCAGGGCTTTCGATTCCTCTGAACGGTGTCAGCCGTATTCTGATCAAGCTCTCCACGCAGGGAAATCGCAACCATCACGACCTGCAGGTGTTTTTTATCACCAAAGATAACCCCGAGTGGGACGAGCAGAAAAGTATCCGCACGGGATATCCGAACGGCAACAAGCTGACGCTGGATCTCGCAGTCAACAATCCCCTGTTTTGCGGGGTACTGACAGGGCTGCGCATCGATCCGTTCAGCCAAGGTGACGGCAGAGCCGAGATCGAGTCGGTCATGCTGCTGACACCGCAGGGCGAGGTTGTCTTTGAAATGGACGCAGAGATGTGCAAGCAATACGTCATACACCTTGGAAATGATGAAAAGTTTGACAATCTCAAATCCCCCGGACCGATTCTCAAAAATGCAACGCTGTGTCCCGAGCTGCCCTGCATTACCTTTTTATCTGATCCCGTCAAAATCATGCGCGAGGTGTGGGATCCCATGCTTTCCTGCGATGATCTGGATTTGAACATTGACCGCGCAAGATATATTCATTTGCGTATCAAAACCACGCTGTTTGATCAGAACAGGCGTGTTTACTATAACAATAGTATCCCTAACAACGCAGAAATGAAGCTGTATTTCAAAACGCCCGGATGCGAGGACTATACCGAACAGCGCAAATTCAACGTACACTATTTGGCAACCGGACAAATGCAGGATATTTACGTGGATACCATGGGCAACGGCTTTTGGCACGGCAAATTGACAGGACTTCGCCTTGACCCGATTGAAAACCAAGGAGCAGCCTTTGAGCTTGCCCAGATCGAGCTTTTAGAGGGGACGCCCAAGGTAAGGCTGAGCGGTTTTATGAGCAGTCTTGATCAAAGAATGAAGCGGCTGGAGCAAGAGATGGATGATTTGAGAAGTGAGGTTGACGATCTGTCCTGTGTGCGTGACGATTGCGAGGACCTGTGCGACGAGCTTGACAGTCGCGTGGACGAGTTGGAAAACCGCTTGGATGCGCTTGAAAACGATGATTGACAGAAATAGCAAAAGGAGCTGCGTCAAATTGTTGATGCAGCTCCCTTGTTTTTATGAGTGTTATCCGATTGTTTGATACCACGCAGGTATCGGGTTTTTCATATTGTCGTACCATGCAAGCACTTCTGCTTGCTGATTTCTCATCGTTGTGATTTCTTTCTCGCCAAACGGGATCGCCCAAGGCAAAGAGCTCAGCGTATTGGAGCTGACATAGAGCGCCAAGAGGCGCCAGAACTCCACAGGCACGTTGCCGCCAAAATAACCGTCCACCATGCCACAGGCGAACGCGGGTGTAGCCTGTGCGCACCATACGATGCGGTTGAATTCTTCCCATGGGTCACCGTAGTCATCGCGGTCAAAGTCGATGATGACCAGCTGTCCGCATTTATCCACCATCATGTTGCCGATGTGATAATCACCGTGCTGATAGCTCTGTGGGCGGCCACTAAGCAGATGGCGATTGGCTGCGATGTAGTCCAACAAGGGTTGATCCACGTCGTATTTCAAGGGGCAATCGCGGTACATGGCAATCTTGCGATCGATCTTTGCATTGAAGCGGCTTTCCCAATCGGGTACACCGTCGGGCGCGGGCAGCGTGTGAATGCGAGAGAGGATCTTCCCTGCCTCGTAACCGTAAGCGTATTGCCGCTCGGTCGGCAGCGTGGAGATATATTCCTCCGCGTCATAGCCATCGATAAAGCTTTGCAGGCTGTAGACACCCTCGTCGCACGTGCCAAACTCGATGGGCAGGCACATGGGAATGCCAAGGGCAGCCACCCTTTGCATTTGCGCAAATTCCCTTTTCTTGCGCTCCGCTCTCTCAGGTGCGGCAATGCGCAAAAGATACACAGAGCCGTCAGACGTGACCGCTCTGTATTTTTTATCCCCCGACCAGCCCTTGTCGATCGGGGTTTTGGATGTGATTGTGGAATAAAGATCAGTCATGAATGCGCCTCCCATTTTTCAAAATAAAACGGATTTGCTACGTTCTCTGCGCCAAAAACTTTTACCGCCATTCGATACATCGCTCTTGCATGGATACGGTCATGCCAAATAAAACGACGGAGAACCTTGCACAGTGACCAATCCTCACCGTAGCTCCCTTCAATCACCGCATTTTGCAGGAAATCGGGCTTTGCTTCAAGAGCATCGAACCCACGCTTGCGGCATTCGTAAATATTGCTGCTGTTATCGGCATCAACTTCAATTTCTGCAAAATAATACTCGTTTACATTCTTGGTGTGCTCGTACATTTCATCAGCCGTGCGAGGGACTTGACCGTAAAAGGTTTTGCGCCGGGGGATGGCAGCGGCATGCTTGTCCGGGACAGACTCATACAAGAAAAGAAAATCCTTTGCTGACTTTAGTGCGAGAGCCTTCAATTTCTCGTATTCTTCTGCAGTCAGCGGTGCTTTTTCACTTTCAAAAAGCACGTCGGAGTCTGCGTCTTTAATTGCAAGATCGGAATCTTTTTCACCGGTGATCACAACGTCTACGTTACCAGAGATATCCTCGCCTAACCATTTGAGATAAGAAACAATCTCCGCGGGCATCTTTGCCATTGCTGTTTCCAGATTTTCACCACGGGTATATGCACCGATATAATCCACAGCATAAAGCAAAGTATCATTGCCGTTATGTTCCCATACGCAATTTATTGTCATATCAGTTCTCCGATCTAAAGGTCAAGATTTTTATAACGTCTTTTATAAACGTAATTCAACAATTCATCTTCTTTGGATACGAATAAAAAACCTGCGTTTTCAAACAGCCGTAATGAGGCAATATTACGCTCATCAATAGAGATTTCAATTCTATTGTAGTTGAGTCCGAAAATGTCTTTTTGAACATCCTTTATCACTCTTGTGGCATATCCCATTCTCTGAAATTCAGGAAATATCAAAATGTCCATGTAGAGCAAATCGTCATTCTTTTCAATATGAACTGTTCCAATCAATTTTTCCTTTTGATAAACTTTATAGAAAAATACATTTTCGGTGTTGGTAACATAGTGAAAATAATTGTCTCCGATACTCAAATACTGCGAAACCATGGGATGTTGAAATATTTTAGAGATTTGCGGAATGTCAGCGTCTTCTTCGGACACTATTCTCCGGTATCCCCATTCGTTTGCAGCTTTATTGATGGAATAATCTACTGTGTTTTTCATATCCTTTATAGCTGTTTCAATAATTTCTCCGCCTCCGCATACAGCTTGGGGGAAGTCTGCGGATATGTAAGCTCGGCAGGGAGAGTGTCAAATATCTTTGTTTCTTTCATTTCGCTTTCGGGAAGCTCACCAAGGGAGTGAACAACAGCTAAGAAAACCATTCCGTTTGAGCAGGCTTGCTTATTGAAGCCCCAATAGTCACAGACGGGATAGATGTCTGCATCCTTGATGCCGCTTTCCTCAAAAAGCTCACGCTTTGCACATTCAAGTGGAGTTTCGCCATCCTCGATATGACCGCCCTGCGTTTCCCAAGTGTTGCGCTTCTTGTGCTTTGAAAGAATCCACTTACCTTGATAGGAAGTACAGATCACCGTGTACTTGTATCTTTCAAGGTAGCCAAGCGGAAAAATTCTGCACTTGAGCTCTTTACGGATTACTTCACGGTCTAAGCTCGGAGCGTTCAGATCGACACCAAGCTCCTTGCATTTTTCGGTAGCAAGGTCGTGATCCTGCAAAGCTGCCTTTCGATACCAAAAGATTGCTTGCTCCATATCACGCTCTACGCCAATGGCATCCTCATAGAACCAAGCAAGGTTGCATTGTCCGTCACGGTCACCGTGATCTGCGGCTCTGCGTGTCCACCAAACCGCTTTTTCAAGGTCTTTCTCTACGCCGAGGCCATCGTAATAGAAGTAGCCGATCTGACATTCGGCAAGAGGATAGCCCTGCTCGGCAAGAGTCAAATGCCCCTCAAAGCACTTCTCATATTGCTGTGTATTGAAATATTTTTCAATCAGCTCGTTGCAGATGTCAAGCTCTCTGCAAGGCTTGTAGTATTGTTCTGACATTTTTACCTCACGTATAATAACTCGTCCTTAAAATAGGTGCCGCACTTCGCGAGCTCACCCATAACCTTTTTGCACCCCTTATCGTTTTTGTACCAATCCTGCTTGGATATCCCTTGTGTTACAGTAGGAGCGATCAACAGCTCCGCATCTTGAAAATGGCAGGAATATGACATGAAGGCTCTGCGCGCATGAAAAGCCTGACAGCAAATAATCCCTTTTTTTATTGAAATCCCTGCGTCTTTCAGTACTCGCGCTGAATACAGGGCATTTTCCATCGAATTGGTAGCGCGATCCTCGCACAGTATCGCACTTTCGGGTACACCGTTTTCCAGCAATATACGCTTGCAATAAGCAAATTCGCTGTCATATTCTCCCGCATAGCGAGGATTGTCAATATTCTCCGCTGCAAAGCGCATCAGCGTTGAAGAATACAACCCCGATGGCATGACGTACGGTGCATATCCTGCGAGATAAAGCTGTGCGGCTTTTTCCGTGATGGCAGATTTTGACGTTCCCGGAATAAAAATGATATCACTCTTTTGCAGAGCATCCTCCATAAAAATAAAATCAGTGATATCCTGTATGACTCTTTGGTTCATAGACCTCACTCTCTCCAAAGCGTCACAGCCGGCAGCAGGTCCCCACCGCCAAAGGAGTGCCATGCGACCACTCTTTCCTGCTCGGGGATATACAGCAGCATTTGCCCGAACGCACCGCCCTTGCCGTAAGCCTTGCCAGAACAGATGTTGGCAAATTCATAGCCGCGCGTCTGCACAATCTCAACCCATCTCTCAGACAGAATGCGCTTGCCCTGCCATACACCACCGCGCAGATACAGCTCGCCAAGCTTTGCCATATCCTCGGTATAAATATAAAGCCCCGTCGCACCCATGGGATAGCCCAAAGGACACTTACTCCACGCCATTTCACGGAATCCAAGCGGATAAAACAGGCGCGTCCAAAGGTAATCGTCCAGCTTTTCCCCTGTCTTTGCGCTGACCACGCGCGAGAGCAGGTAAAACGCGGCATCGCTATACGCCCACTTGGTGCCGGGTACAAAATCGAGCTTGGTCTTGAACAGATACGTAAGGTAATCGTCGGTGCCAAGTGTGGTCGCGTCAATGGCATCAATATCGAGATAGCCCAAAGGAAAACCACAGGTGTGGGTCAGGGCGTGGTGGACGGTCATCAGTCGCCAGTTGGGATCCATCCCCTCGGGCAGCTTGTCCGCAAAGATATCCACAATTCTTTCGTTTACGTCCAATTTTCCTTCATCGTACAGCATACCGATGGCGGTGGTCACGAATGCCTTAGCCACAGAATAGCTGTTCTGGCAGGCATTTCCCTGACTCAACGTCACGGTTTCGATCTTGCCTTTATGTATTTCGGTAATTTTGTAAAACGTGCCGCCGCTTTTGCGTGCAGCCTCGGAAAGATAATCCAAATATTTGCTCATGGGGGCTCCTTTCATTTGGCCTTGATGATATATCTCTTATATTATAGCAGTTTACCCATGTTCGGTGCAAGTGTTTTTTGCAAAATCACTAAACTTTTTGTATCTCCCACGCCTTTTCTTGACATGCCGGATAGCACATGCTATAATATAAATAATCTATTTTTGGAGGTCTTTCGTATGAAAAGAAGATTCATCCCTTTGCTGCTGGCAATTGCTATGATACTCAGTGTCCCTCTTGCTTTGGCAGCAAATGCTGAGGAAGACGCAACACTTCCCTCTTACATTTACGACTTTACCGATTCCGCGACTGTACTGACTTTTGTGGGTGCAGGAAACCTGGAATACAAAATCCACGAGGGTGAATACGGTACGTTTACCGCTACCGCAAACGACCCTGCCTTGAATTTGGACTATCCGCGCATCAATACCAGTGAAGCTGCTTACATGCGTATTGAATACCGTACCACCGCCAAGCATATGGGTGAGATGTACGTTTCCCGCGATGACGGCGTTTCCTTCTCGCAGGATCCCGCTTCGCACTTGGAATGGACTTGGGTGGCAGACGGTGAATGGAACACTTTGGTCATTCGCTGTGACGGCTGGGCTGATCTTGACGGTGTAAGCTTCACGCAATTCCGAATCGACCCCCTGCACTCACATAGCGGAGTCCAAGCAGGCGAGTCGATTGATATCCGCTACGTGGCATTCTTCCCCTCCGAAGAAAAGGCGAACGCCTTTGACCTTGCAGCCTACCACGAATACGTAGCAAACAAGGAGCAGGAAAAAGAAGAAGGAGCAACACTCCCCAAAACCGAGTGGCCCGATCCCGAATACGTAGAAAGCACTCCCGGTGCGGATGACAATTATGCCGGCACACTTCAAATCACCTACTCCGACGATGGCAAATATGCCACCATTTCCTATGGAGAGGGTGAGAACGCCGTTTCCTACACGGTTCCCAATAACGAGATCAATCTGTTTGGCGGGTATGCAGGAACGGACGATCTGGACAGATCCCTGTTTGATTCCTCCGAGGTTGGCGTTGTGACCGAGGATCACGACGTCGGCATCTTCTATTTCCTTTGGCACGGTGAGCACGGTGACCCCGGTGTGAACAACATGCAGCAAATCATTGATCAGTCGGGTGATGCCGCAGGAGATCTGAATAACCCGCTTTGGGGCGACGTGCACGAATGGCATTGGTGGGGTGAGCCGCTTTACGGCTATTACTACATCGAGGACGAATACGTTATGCGCAAGCACGTAGAGCTTCTGATCAATGCAGGCATTGACTTCCTCTACTTTGATACGACCAACCTTGCAACCTATTCCGAAAACGCACTCAAGCTGATGAAGATCCTGCATGAGTTTAACGAGCAGGGTTATGATGCCCCCGAGGTCGTTTTCTATACCAATTCCGACGCTGTATCCCGTGTCAAGCAGATCTACGATGCGATCTATGCTCCCGGACACTATCCGGATACCTGGTACATGCTGGACGGCAAGCCCGTGATCGTGGCCCCCTACGAAGCAAATATCAACGATTTCTTTACGATCAAGCTCAATCAATGGCCTACCGAGGATCCAAAGGAAAACGGCTGGCCTTGGATGGACTTTGAATGGCCGCAGCGTATTTACAACGATGCGAACGGTAACCCCAGCGTGATCAACGTGTCCATCGCACAGCATAGCGGCACTGCTTGTTTCTCCGATTCCGCGCTTTACGGTGACAAGACCAATCTTGGCAGATCCTTTGCAGCTGAGAGAAGCAATGCAAAAACGCGTAACGATTACTTCAAGGCGCTCCAAAAGGATTCTGACCTTTACGTACAAGGACTGAACTTCCAAGCACAATGGGACAAGGCCATCGAGGCGGACGTTCCCTTCATCCTGATAACGGGCTGGAACGAATGGATCGCGCAAAGACAGGATTACCCGGATAAGATCGGTTTTGTGGATTGCGCAAGTGCAGAATTTTCCCGTGACGCCGAAATGATGAAGGGCGGTTATTTCGATAACTACTACATGCAGCTGGCTTACAACATTCAGCGCATGAAGGGTACGGCTCCCGTCATCGTACAGGACGCACGCAACGCAGTCAACGTCACAGGCAGCTTTGATATCTGGGAGAAGGTAATCGTCAACTACACAGACCCCGAAAACGACATGCTGGACCGCGATGCTTATGGCTTTGGCAGAGTCAAGTATACCAACACTACCGGCAGAAACGACATTGTTTCCTCCAAGGTAACGGCTGATACAAAGAACGTATACTTCTACGTAGAAACCAAAGATTATATTACCATGTACGACAACGATTCCACCTGGATGCAGTTGTTCCTCTCCACCGGCGGTGAAGGCTGGTACGGCTACGATTACATTATCAACTACAGCGCCAAGGACGAATTCACCACCACCGTTGCACGCTACAATGGCAAGGACGGAGAATATTCTTACGAGGTTGTTGGCGAAGTCAGCTATCGCGCAAAGGATAACAAGATGATGATCGCAGTTCCGCTGGAAATGCTGGGCATTACCAATCCGAACGGTATCAAGTTCGATTTCAAGTGGGCTGACAGCGACAGCAAGATCACAACCATGGAGCAGTTCTACACCGACGGTGATGCCGCTCCTCTGGGCAGACTCAACTACACCTACCAGAACTGCATCGATCCCGAAAAGGCTGAGCAGTACGTACCCGGCGCTGAGCAGACCTCCGAGCCTGCAGGCGACGAGAGCACGACCGCAGGCGACGAAACCAAGCCCGGCGGATGCAAATCCGCGGTTGGCAGCACAGTGATCCTGATCGGCCTTGCAATTCTTCCCTGCCTTACGTTCAAAAAGAAAAAGCACTAATAGCTGTGCGCCTGCGGCGATGCCGCCGGCGCACTTTTCTCAAATTATACTTTTTTTTCATAATTCT
>JAFTLD010000043.1 GCA_017452945.1 Clostridia bacterium
AAATGTATGGTTATAATATATCAATCCTAATTATTATACAATGTTTTTGCCCGAATATCAAGAGACATGGCAAAAAAAATGAAAGTTTGTCCAAAATCTTCAAAAAAATCTGCAAGCCCCTTGCATTTAGAGTAAATGTGCGGTATAATACTTGGGTAAATCATTTCAGTATTATCGAAAAGGAAGTGTTAATATGTCCGAATGTACCCACAATTGTTCCACCTGCTCCTCCAATTGCGCATCGCGCGATAAGAAGAGCATGTATGAAGCGCCCCATCCTGCATCGTCGATCAAGCATATCATCGGCGTCGTCAGCGGCAAGGGTGGCGTTGGTAAATCGCTTGTTACCTCTATGCTTGCAGTGCTCATGCAGCGCAAGGGCTATCGCGTCGGTATTCTTGACGCGGATATCACGGGCCCTTCGATCCCCAAGGCGTTTGGCCTGCACAAGCCCGTTGAAGGTGACGGAGACGGCATGCTGCCTCCCGCAACTACGACAGGCATTGAGATCATGTCCGTCAACCTGATGCTGGACGACGAGACCAGACCCGTTGTCTGGAGAGGCCCTGTCATTGCCGGTACTGTCAAGCAGTTCTGGACGCAGACTGTCTGGGCTGACCTTGATTATCTGTTTGTAGACTGCCCTCCCGGAACGGGCGACGTTCCGCTGACCGTGTTCCAGTCCATTCCGCTTGACGGCATCGTGATCGTTTCCAGCCCCCAGGAGCTGGTTTCCATGATCGTCAAGAAAGCGGCTCACATGGCCGATATGATGGAGATCCCCGTGCTTGGCTTGGTTGAGAACATGAGTTACGTGCTTTGTCCCGACTGCGGCAAGAAGATCAGCGTGTTTGGGGAGAGCCATATTGCCGAGATTGCCGAGCAGTTCGGCTATGATCTGTTGGCACAGATCCCCATGGATGCAAAGCTTGCAGCACTTGTTGACAAGGGTTGGATCGAAATGATGCAGAACGACTACCTGGATGCTGCATCCGACAAAATTGAAGATAAACTGAGTAAATGAGGGAAATGATGGTTAAGGCCGGTATTGACAGAATACGCGAACCGAGCGTGCACCGTTTGCTTGACGGGAAACGTATCGGTCTGGTTGGCGGCGCATCCGGTCTGAATCGTGAATACCTCGGAACAATAGAGGCAATGACAGAGGTCTACCGTGTGGCGGCGCTTTATGCGCCCGAGCACGGCAGTCGCGGTGTGCTCGGACCGGGTGAAGCGGTAGAGAACAGCGTGGATGAGATCTCCGGCATTGCCTCTTATAGTTTGTTCCGTGATATGGTGTTTTCTGCTGACGAGGGGCAAAAAAGACAGGTGTACGCTCCCGATAAAATGCCCGTTGATATCCTGGTGTTCGATATGCAGGACGTGGGCTCGCGGTATTTTACGTATGCGTCAACGCTGTTTTATTGCATGCAAGCCTGTGCTGCAAAAAGTATTCCGTTATGCGTTTTAGACAGACCAAACCCCATAGGCGGCGCGGTAGAAGGCAACGTCTCGCGCCCCGAAATGTCGTCCTTTATCGGGCTTACGCAAGTGCCCATCCGTCACGGTATGACGCTTGGTGAGCTGGCGCAGCTATATAACGGCGAATATCACCTTGGCTGTGAGCTGCATGTGATCAAGCTGGACGGTTGGAAAAGAGAAATGTTCTATCAGGATACAGGTCTGCCTTTTGTCAAGCCAAGCCCCAATTTGCCGTGCCAGGATGCAATCACCGTGTATAACGGCACCTGTCTGCTTGCCGGTACGAACGTCAGCGAGGGAAGAGGTACGACCACGCCGTTTACCACAGTCGGTGCACCCTATATCAATCCTGTGCATCTGGCAAGTCACATGAACAGTCTTGGGCTGCAGGGCCTTGCATTCTCGCCCGCCTTCTTCCGCCCAAGTCATGGCAAGCATGCGGGCAAGATCTGCTATGGCGTGGATATCCACGTGATAGATCAAAAGAAAGTACAACCCGTTTCGCTTGGCGTACATATGATCCATACGATTAGGGATATGTACCCGAATGATTTTGCGTTTACCCCCCCGCCCGACGGCAGCCGTTGGCATATCGATCTTGCATCGGGAAATACCGACCTGCGCACGTCGAAGGAAAGCGCAGCGCAGATCATTGCGCGTTGGCAAACCGAGGCTGAGGGCTTTATGCCGCTTTATGAAAAATACAGAATTTACGATTGAGGTTCGTTATGTTTATCTGGACAGCCATAGAAGCAAATCAACAATTGAATGACCTAAGGCAGCATATCACAGAAATACCGTATTCACCGAATCCGTGCTTAACGCTGCCGCTGCATGTGTCGCTGAAGGTATCCTTCGAGGTTGAGGATAAAATAGCCAATGACGTGATCCAAGCGATAGCCGAATATCTGTCGTCGCAAACCCCGTTTGTTATGAAAACGCAGGCAATAGAATGTTACACAAAGGTGACATGGATTTCCATTCAACCATCGACGATGTTAAAATCTCTGCACGATGGGCTGGATGACTTGATGGAGTTGCGTTTTGGCATACAACCGCACGAGTTTGACCGCGCGTTTCGGTATCATGCGTCGCTGTTTTATGCAGATGACGGCAAGCACGTTCAAGAAGCGTATCAACTCTTAAAGGATATTGCCGTACCCGAGCAAGTGTTGGCAGATACCTTTGTGATCGGCGTGTCAGAATCGGGTGCAGCGGGGACTTACCACGTGATTAAGACCATATCTGTCAAATAGGAAGGAGAACCTGCGTGATGAAAAAACCATCTTTTCTGATTTGCTTTGTGTTAGCGGTGTGCTTTATGCTTGGTGCATGC
>JAFTLD010000044.1 GCA_017452945.1 Clostridia bacterium
GGTGGTTCTGGTGGTTCTGGCAGCGGATCTGGCTCCGGTAGCGGTTCAGGATCCGGCAGTGGATCGGGTTCCGGTGGCGGTATCACCGATAACGAAGGCCCCGGTGGCATAGGACCGGGTGGTTCCGAATCGGGTGGCAACCAACCTCCTGTGGTGATCGGACAGATCAAAACCGACAAGAGCGGAGTCATTTATCTGAAGCAGCGCAGCTACGGCAGCTACAACGGCAGATGCTGGGGCGTTGCGACCCCCTATTTGAAGACGCTTCCCGATGGCAGCAGCTTCAATTATCTGACCTCCATCGCGCTGTCAAACAGCGGACAGAAGGAGTACACGGCAGAGATCACGAATTTACTGCTTTATATGCTGCCTTACTATATGGGTTACGGTGAAGGCTATGAGATCCAGAGTACGGATACCTCCTACATCGGCTCTCTGAACAGCTTTACGGTTCCGTATTACACCCTGCCCGCTGATCTTGAACAGCTCAAGGGCAATCTCGGTGAGCTTGCCGCGCTTGAAGAGGAATACAGATCTTATGTATACCAGATGTATCTGGCACTGGATCAGGAAACGCTTGCCTATATGCAGGGCATTATTGACGAGCAGGGCTTTGATGCAAATGATCCGGATATCATCAAGGCTGTGGCACGCTATATTCAGAATGCTGCAGAATACGATCTTGAATACGATGTTGCAATGGATTCAGAATCCAACGTTGCAATCGCATTCCTTTCTACTTATAAGAAAGGCGTGTGCGTGCATTATGCATCTGCAGCAACGCTGCTTTACAGAGCACTCGGTATCCCTGCAAGATACGTGGAAGGTTTCATGGTACAAACCAAAGCAGGAAAGTTTGTCGATATCACAACTCCCGGTCATGCTTGGGTAGAAGTCTACGTTGACGGTATAGGTTGGATCCAGGTGGAAGTAACCGGCTCTATGAATGGCGGTGAGAATCCCGGAGAAGGTCCCGGAGAAGGTCCCGGAGAAGGTTCCGGTGAAGGTTCCGATGATAATTCCACCGAAAAACAAACCATTGAGATCATTCCGAAATATCAGTGGAAGTATTTTGACGGTACTTCGCTGATTGCAAGATCTGAGATCAATGCGGATATTGTATTAGCAGACCTTCTTGCACAGGGATACACGTACTTTGTAGAAGTGGTAGGCGAACAGACCGATGTTGGTAAGGGCACCAGCTATATTAAAAGCTTCAGACTGTATGATCCCGAAATGCGTGATGTGACCGACCAATATGAGATTGTGTATCGCGAGGGTGTGCTTGAGGTGCTTTCCCCCAATACGCAGATCATTCGTGTCTACCTCTACCAGTTGCAAAAGTACTATGACGGTACAGCGCTTATCTTTGAGTCTGAGGATTATGAGATCATTGAGATTCCCGACGGTGTTGAGCTGGTTTTGGATCTGAATATCAGTTTGACCAACGTTGGCTCGATCACGTTAGCTGAAATCAATCAAAATATCTCTGAATACGCATCTTACAGGGTGTATCAGGATGGCGTGGACGTCACTGATCAATATACTTTGATGTTCGATGAATTCACACATTCCGATACGTATATGCCGATCAGAGTAGATAAGAGAGTGATTACTGTGACCTCCGCCAGCCAAAGCAAGGTTTATGACGGAAAGCCGTTGACAAATGACAGCGCAACGGTTTCTGCGGGAACACTTGTGGAAGGGCACTATATGGAGGCTTGGGTGGTTGGTTCTATCTTAACCGAAGGCGAAGCATTGAATGAAATCCGTGATATCGTCATAAAGGACGCCTCAAGCAACAAAGTGACAGACTATTACGAAATCAATGTTGTTCTTGGCACGCTGACGGTTTTGTCCCCCGATACTTAAAAAATACAAAAACAGTTTTCATCAAAGATCCCCTTTCCCGATTTCGGTCGGGAAGGGGATCTTGATTTTTTGTTAATAGTCATTTCTCAAAAGCTCGCGCATGATATTTTCGCTTCTGTGTGCATCGACGTGCGAATATCTGCCTGCCGCACCGATCTCAAGCAGCCTGCCAACGTGCGTGTATCCCAGTGCTTTGGGTGGCAGGTGCGTGACAAGATCGTCTATATTGCGCACCACCGTAAATCTTTCCCACCGCTCTCGCACCTCGGGGGAGAGAACTCCCCAAAGCACGCGTGGAGCGCCAAAGCCGTAGCCTTCAATGTACCCGCGAAGATCGGGGCGGTGAAACCACACGTATTCATGGCACAGCACCGCCAAAGCACCGCCATGCGAATATCCCACGGTCACAACGCTCTGCAGCCGTGTATCCGAAATGGCATCGGAAACGTAAGGTTCGATCATGCGCCACACCTTGACAAAGCCGCGGTGCGCCATCCACGTTGTATTTTCCATCTTGTGATATGGACGGGCAGGGAAGTCGAGATTGTTTTTCCAATCCTCAAGTCCGTTCGAATCCTGCAAATATATATAAAGAACAGCCCCTTTTCTTTCTATGTAATAGCTTGCGGCCTTGGCAGCCTCTGTGTACGGTGCGTCCAGACATCGCGCGAAAAGTTGGCTCATTTTCATAGCATCACCTCGAAATACATTGTATGCAATGCGCGAAAATTTCGCAATTGTTTGTGCATACCTCTTGACAAATACAATACTTCGTGATATGATGTATATCATGAAAGGGGGTATAGTATGGACGTACAACTCAAAAGGGGACTCTTGGACGTTTGCGTGTTGGCGGCAATCAAAAACGAGGACTCCTACGGTTACAAGATCATCAAGGACGTTTCACCCTACGTGACACTTTCGGAATCCACGCTCTATACCATTCTCAAGCGTTTGGAAAGTGCGCAAATGCTGACCGTTCGTTCAGTAGAGCATGACGGAAGATTGCGCAAGTATTATCACATTACCGACAAGGGCAGAGAGCGCATTGACGCATTCAAGAGCGAATGGGGAGAGGTTATGGCAATTTATCAATTCGTAATCAAGGAGGACAGAGAATATGACTAAGCAGGAATTTCTCTCAAAGCTTGGGTCGGGGCTTACGGGCTTGACCGAAGCGGATGCGCAGGAAAGATTGACCTTTTACAGCGAAATGATTGACGACCGCATGGAAGAGGGACTTTCGGAAGAGGATGCCGTGGCACAGATCGGTGACGTTGAGACGATCGTAGCAAGCATTCTTGCAGAAATTCCGCAAAGAGCGCCCGAAAAGGCGCTTGCAACGCTTGAAGCTCCCGAACAAAAAACCGAGGCTCCCAAAAAGCAGAGTAAAAAAGGCCTGGAGACCTGGCAGATTGTGATGCTGATTTTGGGCGCACCGCTTTGGGTACCGCTGCTGGCTACCGCATTTTCGTTGGTAATCACGTTGATCGCTGTGATTTGGAGTGTGATTGGCATACTTTGGGGCGCGTTGTTCGTCTCGCTTGCGGCTTGCGGAATTGCTTTGACGCTGAACGGCCTTGGCTGCATGATCGCGGGCCAATGGGTTGTCGGCGCAGCGTTGCTTGGCGCGGGGCTTGCTTGCGCAGGACTTGCCGTATTTGTATTTTTCGGCTGTATTTATGCTACCAAGGGCGCGGCTTGGCTGACTAAGATGACCTTTGTGGGCATTACCAAGCTGTTTAGGGGAAAGGAGAGATAAGGAATGAAAAAGGCTATTGTCATCAGCTTAGTTGTCGCAGGTGCTTTGGTGCTTGTGGGCGCAGGGCTTTTTGTGGGTGCAATGAGCGCAGCTGCTTGGGATTTCGGTGCGCTGCAAAAGCAAGAATACGAGCAGGTTACGCATGAGGTTGCAGAGGATTTTTCGGATATTTCTATCCAAACGATTGAATCAAGCATTGAATTTCAGCCTTCAGCCGACGGCACGTGCAAGATCGAATGCATGGAGAGCAAGCACGTGACCTACAGCGTTTTCGTACAGGACGGAACGCTCAAGATCACAACGCAAGACATGCGCCAATGGTATCACAATATCGGTATTTTCAATACGCAGCGACAGAATATGGTCGTGTATCTGCCAAAAACTGCATACGAATCCTTGCAGATCAGGAGTAATACCGGTACTGTTCACACCCCATCAGACTTCTCGTTTGCAGACGTTCAGATTGGCCTGAATACGGGCATGGTGAAATGGGAAGCGGGCGTTGTGCATAGCATGAGTGTTGAGACGGACACGGGATTTGTTCAGATCAAGAACGTGAGCATGGATGGTGCGCTGTCGGTGGAAACGGAAACGGGCAGAGCAGAGATCAAGGGTGCAGAGGCGCAAAGCATCAAGGTGGAAACAAAAACGGGCAAGGCGATCGTGACCGATGCGATTGCCAAGAGCGCGGTGAGCGTGAAAACAAATACCGGCAATGCCGAGCTGAGCGGCTGCCGCGCAGTAGACGTTTTTGTCGAGACAAACACGGGCAAAGCAAAGCTTGCCGACGTTGTGGCTACGGGCAAAATGGACATTGATACCGATACGGGTGACGTAGCGCTTGACGGCTGTGACGCAGCAGAGATCAAGATCGAAACCGACACGGGTGACGTAAGTGGAACCCTCCTTACCCCCAAGATCATGTACACACAAACCGATACAGGCCGTGTGGAGGTACCCCAAAGTACGATCGGAGGCATCTGTGAGATTACCACAGATACCGGAGATATCATCATTCGGATTCAATAACCAAAAAGAACCTCTTTGCTCTTCAAAGGGGTTCTTACAGTTTTCTATCACCTCATTGGTAGAGTCTGCTATTGGCTTACATAATGACAAAATCGGATGTTTATATCTTGTAAAATCATTAAATTCATGGTATAATCGAATCAAACAGAACGATTGCGAGGTGTATATATGTATTTACGAGTGTTTGATAAGGAGAACGATCGTTATTATAAATCCATAGCATATTGCAAGGTCGCAGATGACAATCAGTATCAATATATCGTATTGGATCCGTATGACAACTGCTTTACGCTGGTGGATTGCTTTGACCGAAGCGGTAAGATATACGTGCCTTTGGTGGAGCATATTCAACTTGACACGGCGGATTGGACGGAATATAAATACGCGCGGCTTTTGAAATACAAGCAGTATTGCAAAATGCAGGGCAAAGAAGAGCCCACGGTTGAATTCCTTTGGGGATATTGCGACGTGTGTGAGAATTACGCCTTTCTCTGTGATATTTTTGCAAATAAAAAAGTGCCTGGTTCGGCACACGGCGTCAAAATTCGCACGCTTGCGGATGCAGAGGACTGGAAGTACGTTCTGACGCAAGAGGATGCAGAGGAATTGATGCGTCTGTTTGCAGGCTTTCACGATGCAACGCTGGAAAAGCTTGTGTATGAAGAAAAGCCGTACACCTCACGCGCCGTTGTCACGTTTGAGAATAACTGTTGGTACGGTGTCATTGAGGTATGCTTTGAAAAGATCGTTGCAATCAATATCCGCTCTGCGGCAGAGAATTGCTCGCCCGAAATTTACGACGCGACCTTGCTTGTCAAGGACCAAGCCGTATTCTGGGCAGACAGCTATATGGAAGAGGAGGATCCTTCCTACGACGGCACGTACATCAAGGCGCTGAGTATGAAATACAGAAAGATCGGCTGATTCCAAAATTTCAGCAAACAAAAGCAGAAGACCTATCGTAAAGTCTTCTGCCTTTGTTTTATTTGACGTCGTTCTTTTCCAAATATTCTCTGATTTTGACCATGCTTTCCTCGCTGATGACGTGCTCGATCTTGCAAGCGTCTGCCGAGGCGGTTTCTTCATCAATACCGATCGATATAAAGAATGCGGTCAGCGTCTTGTGCCTTAAGTAAACGTTTTGCGCGCGTGCTTCACCCTTGGGAGTCAGCGTAATGTATCCGTGCGAGTCCACCTCAATCATGCCGTCTTCTCTGAGAAGCCCCAAGGCGCGGCTGATGCTGGGCTTGGAATAGCCTGTGTAATTGACGATGTCGATCGCACGCACGTGTTCCATCTGTCCGCGCAACACAAGAATGTTTTCCAAGTACATCTCGCCCGATTCCAGTATCTTGCTCACGGCCATCCCTCCTTTTGATATCTCTTATTATATTATATCATACTGCGCGGCAAAAATCAAGTCCTTTTTTATCATGCGCATAATGCACAAAATATGGATGTGAATATTGTTCCATGTGCAGAAAAATCCCAAAATTCAAAAAGTTTTACACAGTATATTGACAAATTGTGCAAAGCGTACTATAATAATTACAGTTAGCGTACGCTAACTCGTGAATGCGCTTTGAAATACAAGCAAATTTCGAATTCCGGAGAAAGGGGAAACGAAATGAAAACGTTGCGTGACATCAAGGTAGGGCATACCGCCCGCGTTGTCAAGCTGCATGGTGAGGGCGCGCTCAAGCGTCGCATCATGGATATGGGCATTACCAAGGGCGTTGAGATCTACGTGCGTAAGGTGGCACCGTTGGGAGACCCGCTGGAGCTCAACGTACGCGGATATGAGCTGTCGCTGCGTAAGGCCGATGCCGAGCTGATTGAGGTTGAGGACTGATCCTGCACATTTTTTTACACAGTAGGTTAGCGTGGACTAACCAAGAAATGGAAGGTATTTAAGATATGGAACAAAGCAAGATCAGAATCGCTCTTGCAGGTAACCCGAACTCGGGTAAGACGACTCTGTTTAATGCATTGACGGGCTCCAATCAGTTTGTTGGAAACTGGCCCGGTGTCACCGTGGAAAAGAAGGAAGGCAAGATCAAAAAGCATGAAAATGTGATCCTGACCGACCTGCCCGGAATTTATTCTCTTTCTCCCTATACTCCCGAAGAGGTGGTTGCAAGAAACTACCTTGTCGGTGAGCGTCCTGACGTGATTCTGAACATCGTGGACGGCTCCAATCTGGAGCGAAATCTTTATCTGACCACCCAGCTGACAGAGCTTGGTATTCCTGTCGTGGTCACCATCAACATGATCGACGTGGTGCGCAAGAACGGCGACCATCTGGATATCAACCTGCTTTCCAAAAAGCTGGGCTGTCCCGTAGTCGAGATTTCGGCACTCAAGGGCACTGGCATTGACGAAGCTGCTGAGATTGCGATTGCTGCTGCAGGCACAAAGGCTCCCGCTCCCTCGCACAATTTCTCCGGTGCTGTGGAGCATGCCATTGCGCACATCGAGGAGGCAGCCGTACACGGCATGCCCGAGGAGCAGCAGAGATGGTTTGCCATCAAGATCTTTGAGCGTGACCGCATGGTGCTTGAGCAGCTGGCCATGCCCAAGGAAAAGGTGGCGCATATTGAGCACGATATCGTGATGGCTGAGAAGGAGCTGGACGATGAATCCGAGAGCATCATCGCCAACGAGCGTTACAATTACATAGCCACGCTGCTTCACGGTTGCTATAAAAAGAAGAACACAAGCCGCATGACCGTGTCGGATAAGATCGACAAGGTGGTTACCAACCGCGTGCTGGCGCTGCCCATCTTTGTGGTCATCATGTTTCTTGTGTATTATATCTCGGTATCCACCGTGGGTACTTGGGTCACAGACTTTACCAATGACGGCCTGTTTGGCGACGAGTGGGCAGTTCCGATCATCGGCGCACAGAAATACAATGCTGCCGTTGACGAATATGCAGAACAAAACCTGCTTGATCACGTTGTGATGACTCCCATACTCGAGCAAGCGCACGAAGCAGGCATCGTGGGCGCTGACGAAATCCTCGGTGCCGTGCAGGAGGGCGACCTCGGTGCATTTGAAGAGGCGTACGGCTCCTACAACGACGCGCTGCTGGAAGCCGGATACGACATCACGGCAGACGCTGACGCGGTGCTTGAAAACGCGCCTGCGATCGGTGACTATCGCGTCATGGTTCCCGGTATTCCCGTACTGGTAGAGCAGGGCTTGACTGCTATCGGCTGTGCTGATTGGCTGCAGGCATTGGTGCTGGACGGTATTGTTGGCGGTGTGGGTGCAGTGCTTGGCTTTGTGCCTCAGATGGTCGTACTGTTCATCTTGCTTGCATTCCTGGAGGCTTGCGGCTACATGGCACGTATTGCCTTCGTGCTGGATAGAATTTTCCGTCGCTTCGGCCTTTCGGGCAAGTCGTTTATCCCCATGCTGATCGGCACGGGATGCGGTGTTCCCGGTATTATGGCCTCGCGTACCATTGAAAACGAAAAGGACCGCCGTATGACGGTCATCACCACCACCTTTATCCCTTGCGGTGCAAAGCTGCCCATCATTGCCATGATCGCAGGCTCGCTCTTTGGCGGTGCTTGGTGGGTTGCCCCCGTGGCGTACTTTATCGGTATTGCAGCCGTTATCGTTTCGGGTGTTATTCTCAAAAAGACCAAGCTGTTCTCGGGTGATACTGCCCCCTTCGTTATGGAGCTTCCCGCGTACCATTGGCCTACCGTCAGCAACATCTGGCACAGCGTTTGGGAAAGAACCTGGTCGTTTGTCAAGAAGGCAGGTACGGTCATTCTCTTGTCCGCCATCATCATTTGGGCAGGCTCGTCCTTCGGCTTCGTGGATGGCAAGTTCCTGTTCGATCCCGAAATGGAAATGGCCAACAGCCTCTTGGGCATCGTGGGCAACGCGCTCAAGTGGATCTTTGTTCCTCTGGGCTTTGGTTCTATCGAAGCAACCGTGGCAACCTTTATGGGCTTGGTTGCAAAGGAAGAGGTCGTTGCGGTATTCGGCGTGCTTGACTTTGTCGGCATGACGCAGCTTGCGGGCTTCTCTTTCCTGATCTTCAATCTGCTCTGCGCTCCTTGCTTTGCGGCAATGGGTGCGATCAGAAGAGAAATGAACAGCGCAAAGTGGACCGCTTTTGCAATCGGTTACCAGTGCCTGTTCGCATACGCCGTATCTCTGATCATTTATCAGATCGGCTCCGCCTTTACTGCCGACATGAACGTTGTGGGCCTGATCGCGGCTTTGGTTGTACTTGCCGTCGGTCTGTATTTCCTCCTGCGCCCCAACAAGTATGCTAAAAAGGCAAAGAAATCCAAGTAATTGTTTGAGGTAAGCTATGATTATCATTGATTGGCTGATTGCCAACATCGGCACCATTCTGGTCGGCTTGGCTGTACTTGCCGTGGTGGTGTTTGTCATTGCGCTCAAGGTACGGGATAAGAAAAAGGGAAAGTCCTCCTGCGGCTGCGGCTGCGAATCCTGTGCCATGGCGGGCAAGTGCCATTCGGCAAAATCCGATCAAGAATAAATGCAAAGATTGCAGAAAAACCGCTCGCAAGAGCGGTTTTTTTGATAAGAATGTAAACGTAGGCGAGGGTCACCCCTCCCGCAAAAAACAACGTGAGGCGAAATGCCTTCACTACAAAAAAGGCACGCTATTTTCTTGACAAGCCCCCTGATTCTTGTTATAATAAAGAAAAAAGCCCAACAAGGAGGACGATTATGAAACGAGATCCCGAACGCATTATCCGCGCCTATGAGGACGCAAAAGCAGTATACGCTGCATACGGTGTTGATACCGATGCCGCAATTGAGATTTTTAAGACCATTCCGATCACGCTGCACAACTGGCAGGGCGACGACGTAGTCGGTTTTGAGCAGCACGATGGCGTGCATTCCGAAAACCTTGTCACGGGCAACTACCCCGGACGTGCCAGAAACGGTGACGAGATGCGTATGGACATCGACACCGCATTCTCGTTCTCGCCCACAAAGCCCCGCGTCAATCTGCACTCCATGTACGGTGAGCCCGGCACGACCGAACGTAATCTGCAGACCACCGAGGATTTCAGAGGGTGGATCGATTGGGCAAAGCAACGCGGCTACGCCATGGACTTTAACGTATCCTTCTTTACGCACCCCAAAATGAAGAATGGTTGCTCACTGGCAAGCCCCGACAAGGAAACGCGCGAATACTGGATCAAGGCCGGCAAGAGCGGCAGAGCCATTGCAAACGACATCGGCCGTGAGCTTGGTGAGGTCTGCATCAACAATATCTGGGTACCCGATGGCACCAAGGACATCCCCGCAGACCGCTTTGCATACCGTCAGCGCCTGTCTGATTCCTTGGACGAAATTCTGTCGGTCAATTATGATAAAGCAAACGTGCGTGACGTGCTGGAGGGCAAGCTGTTCGGCATCGGCACCGAGTGCTTCACGGTGGGTTCACATGAGTTTTATCTTGCCTATGCCGCAACGCATGGCATTGGCGTTTGTATGGACACGGGGCATTATCATCCCACCGAATCTATTGTGGATAAGATCAGCGCGGTTTATCCTTACATTGATACACTCTTGCTCCACATCAGCCGCGGCGTGCGCTGGGATAGTGACCACGTGCTGCTGCAGGGCGATGATCTGAGCGCGATCATGCAGCAGGTCGTGCGCGGTCATTTGTATGATTCGGGCAAGGTCTTTATGGGACTTGACTATTTTGACGCGACCGTCAACCGCGTCGCGGCTTGGACGATCGGTCTGCGCGCAGCAGGCAAGGCACTTATCGAAGCCTTGATCGAGCCGTATCCGCTGCTCCAAAAAGCTGAGATGGACGGCGACCTGACCGCAAGACTCGCTCTTTTGGAGGAATTCCGCAATCTGCCGAGTAATGCCGTTTGGGATTACCTGTGCTATAAGCAGGGCGTACCCGTAGGCACCGAATGGATCGAGCAGCTCAAGGTTTACGAAGCAAACGTACAAAGCAAGAGATAATATGGAAAACATCAAAGTCAATCAGATATACATGGATGGCGGCAAGCTGGCGGCAATCTTTCGCCCCAATGCAACCGCCATGCAAAATCCGACCTTTTCGTGGTCGGTGCTCTCCGATATCCCCAATAACCGCCAAAGTGCCTGCCGCGTATGCGTGTATACGAATGATCAAACGCTGTACTGGGATAGCGGCTGGGTGCAGACCGACAAGCAGAAAATCACCTATGCGGGAGAGCCTCTCCCCGAGGGGCAGACGCTTGACGTTGGCGTTTGTGTGCGTGATGTGTTTGGCAACGAGAGCAGGGAAGTAAAGGAATTCTTTGTCAACGGACTTACCGACATGTCCTGCGCCTCTTGGATCACGCATCCCGTGGCGCAAAAGCGCGTACCCATCTGCTTCCGCAAGGATTTCGAGCTTGACGAGCAGCCCGTAAACGCATGCCTGTACGTAGCGGGTATTGGCTATCATGACGTAACCGTCAATGGCATTCGCAGCAGTGTTTGCCTTGATCCCGCACATACCAACTATAAAAAGCAGGTGCAATACGCAGTTTTTACCGAGATATCGCGCTTTATGAAGAAGGGTGCGAATGCCCTTGCCGTAGAGGTCGCAGACGGATGGAGATGTAACGATACTTCGTTCTTTACTACTATGTTTGCATCTCGCCCCATCGAGTTTTTCGGTGAGCCGATGCTGATTGCCAAGCTGGTGCTGAGATTCGCGGACGGCAGAGAACAGAACATTGTCACCGATGATACTTGGCTGTGCGGTCATGATGCTATCACCGACGTCAGTATTTTTGACGGTGAGACCTTTGACGCAAGATTGCATGATCCCGCGTGGATGCTGCCGGGCGGCGGCAAGGATTTCGTCCATGCTGTGATCAAGCCCGCACCCTGCGAGCAGCTGATCCCCATGACGGTTGAGCCGATTACAGAACAAGAGATTTATAATGCCCAAAGCATCTATGCCTTGGGCGATGGTAAGTACATCTTGGATTTTGGACAAAACATTGCGGGCGTACCGAGCATATTTCTGCCCGAGGGTATGAGGGCAGGGCATACCATCACTATGCGTATGGGCGAGATGCTGGACGAGGATGGCGGACTTTACAATCTGCCTCTGCGTGATGCTAAGCAGACCGACACTTACATTGCATCGGGCGACGAGCGTGACCTTACCGAGTGGCGGCCCAAGTTTACCTATCACGGGTTCCGTTATTTGGAGCTTACAGGCTATCCCTGCCCCAATCTTTACAGTGTGCTCGCGATTGCATTACATACCGACATTGCCAACGACAGCGATTTTGTTTGCGGCTCGGCATTGGTTTCCAAGCTGCATAAGAATGCCGTGCAGACCGAGAAGGCGAATATTCATTCGATCCTGACCGACTGCCCCCAGCGCGACGAGCGTATGGGCTGGATGAACGACGCCACGGTGCGCTTTACCGCCACGCCCTACAATTTTGATATCGGCCGCATTTTTCCCAAGGTGATCGGTGACATTCATGCAGAGCAACGCCCTGACGGCGCGTTTACCTGCTGTGCGCCTTTCCTGTTCGGGCAGTATCCCGCAGATCCCGTGTGCTCGTCTTTCCTCGTTGCAGGGGAGCAGACGCACCTGTTCTGCGACAATATCGAGCTGATTGAGCGGGCATTTCCTTGGTTTGAAGCATGGGAAAAGTCCTTGCTCTTACGCAGCGACGATTATATCGTGAATTACACCTATTACGGTGACTGGGCAGCACCCGCGTACGCTTGCCGCTCGCTTGAGGACGCGAACAGTGCCGTGACCGAGGGCATTTTCATGTCCACGGGTTATTCCTACTATAACTGCACCGCCTTGGCGCGCATGGCAAATGCACTCGGAAACGCAGACAAACAAGCCGAGTATGAAAACTTGGCCGAAAAAATTAAGACCGCCATGCTTGCACGTTGGTTTGACCCCGAAACTGCCCAAATGGCAGGTGGCTCACAGGCTTCGCAAGCATTCTCGCTCTGGCTTGGTATCATTCCCGAAGAGCTTTGCCAAAAGGCAGCCGACGTCATGGTGACCGATCTGCGAGAGCGGAATTATAAGTTCACCACAGGCAACCTCTGCACGCTCTACATGCTGGAAATGCTTGCAAAATACGGCTATGTGGACGACGCGTGGACGGTATTGACAAGCGAGGAATATCCCTCTTACGGCTACATGATCCAGAACGAGGCAACCACGGTCTGGGAACGCTTTGAGCTCAAAAAAGAAGCGGGCATGAACTCGCACAATCATCCCATGTACGGCTCGGTGGATAAGTGGCTGTACAGCACCCTTTGCGGCATCAAGCCTACAGTCCCGGGGTGTGCCGAGTTTGAGATCGCACCGCATTACCCCACGAAACTGCTCTCGGCACAGGCACACGTGGATACTGTTAAGGGGCAGGTAAGTGTGCGCTGGGTCAGACGCTTTGGGCATATCGCGCTTTACGTGACCGTGCCGTTTGGCACGAGAGCAAAAATCCGCTTGCCCGACCGCACCGAAACCGTGGGCAGCGGCTCATACACTTATATGTGGGAGGATTAACATGAAGAAAGTCGTTTTACTTGGCGATTCCATCCGTGAGCTTGGCTACGGTCCTCGCGTGCCCGCGCTGCTTGGCGACGAATATGAGGTCTGGCAGCCGCCTGAAAACTGCCGTTTCGCACTCTACACCCTGCGCATGGCCTACGATTACCGCCCTTGGATGGAGGGTGCGGACGTGATCCATTGGAACAACGGCTTGTGGGACGTATGCCAGCTGTGGGATGACGGCCCGTTTACCTCGCTTGAAAATTATTGCGATACCATGGTCAGAATCGCACGCATTCTCAAGGGTTATGCCAAAACGGTCATTTTTGCTACCACCACACCGCCCGATGCCGAGATGCCCGGGCATGACCACGACAGACTCATCGCCTATAACGAGGCGGTCACGGCAAGACTGCGCGAGGAGGGGATCGTCATCAATGACCTGTTCTCGACCATCGACGCCAACATCCCCGCCTACATCTGCCCCGACCACATCCACCTCTCCGAAGAGGGGATTGAGGTTGCAGCAAAGCAGGTTGCGGATGCAATCAGGAAGTGTGCAGAGTAATATGAAGAGGAAATATCCTGTCAGCCTGTTTTTGATAGGTTTTATCACCAATGTGCTGTTCCGGAATTTCTGGTTGTTTATTCCGAGCGTGATTCTGCTGATTGTCGGTCTTTTTGTAAAGCCCTGTCTGTACGTTTGTGGGGGCTTGTTGGTGTTGGATGTTCTGCTTTCTTTGATTGGCCAATTACGGATTCGCCATGCCTTTTTACAAGAAAGCGATAATCCTGATTTTCAAGCGTTTCAGGATGCGGTTTCTGAAAAAGGGAATTGGATGGAGGGTGTGATGGGTTTTGTCGAAAAACAGATGAATGACCCCGAAAATCAAGTGCATCTACCGTCTGATGATGAGAGGGAAGATGAATCGAATGATGAGGATGCAACAAACAATGAAAGACCGTAGGGCGGGGCTTGCTCCCGCAATGCGTAGGGCGATCATTGATCGTCCGCTTCACATAATTGTATCGGTTGTCCATTTCGCTGAAGGAGCGTCCGTAGGATGCATCTCACCCACCGCAACCGCGTCAGTAAATCGCTCCAAGTATTCGCGATTTACATCCGCTGCGGTCCCCCCTCTCCAGCGGAGAGGGCTTATATCGAACATCCGTCTTACTCAATTATTCGCACAGGACAGCCCAAATGAGCCCTCTCCGCTGGAGAGGGGGACCGCAGCGGAACGAGTTTAGGCGAGGCACGAGCCTAAACGAGAGAAGCGATTGCGGTGGGTGAGATTCATCTTATGGACGCTCTTTCACGGCAAACGATAAACTGATGCGGACTCTACAAATATATGAAATGTATCTGTAGATAAATGAAAAGAATAATAAACGGAGAACTCCAAATGGCAAAATTACTTTTGTCCTCTTGCGATTTTAGAAACGCAGAATCAGCAAAAAGCATATATGAGAATCTTCCTTTTCCGATTCAAGACTGCCGAGTGCTGTATTTTCCAAATGAAAAAGCAACCGAAGCAGATATTATCAGCGAAAAGTTTTATAATCGACTTTCTCATTTTGGCTTTAACCGACAAAATATCCATGTGTTTAATTATTATTCACCTGCCGATTTTGATATCAACAGCAAGATTGACGTGATCTATATCAGCGGTGGGAATACGTTTGGAACGCTAAAGAGAATCAGGGAATCTGATGCAGATAAAATCATTATGCATTACGTGTCTAAGGGTGCAGTGTATGTCGGAGGGAGCGCGGGAGCACATATTGCCTCCCGTTCCATCGCACACGTATCAAAATACGATGTTGACACATATGGCTTAACCGATTTTTCCGGATTGCATTTGTTTGATGGCCTTTTGATCTGCCATTATACAGATGCACGTAAAGATGACTATTTGAAACTGATTGAACAGGGAAAACGTAATGTTGTAATGCTCCGAGATCAAGATTGTCTTGTCATTGAATAAGGATACCCCTGACAGAAGCAAATCTGTCGGGGGTATCTTTTTGTTATACAGTTCTTACGCCAGTGCCTTTTCCAATCTCTCTCTGATCGCCTTCAAAAATTCCAACGAATTGACCGAGGTAACTTGCGTGCCGGGTACGACAAGACCGACAAGGTCCTTGGTCATAATGCCGTCGTTCAGGGTCTGCAGGCAAGCTGCCTCTAACTTGTCGGCAAAATCAACCAGATCGTCAAGGCCGTCCAGCTGACCTCTCTTGCGCAGAGCGCCCGACCAAGCGAAAATGGTTGCCATGGGGTTGGTCGAAGTGGTCTCGCCCTTGAGATAGCGGTAGTAGTGACGGGTGACCGTGCCGTGTGCTGCCTCGTATTCGGTGGTGCCGTCGGGCGCAACCAGTACCGAGGTCATCATGGCAAGAGAGCCGAACGCGGTGGAAACCATGTCGCTCATAACGTCACCGTCATAGTTCTTGCAAGCCCAGATAAAGCCACCCTTGGAGCGGATGACGCGCGCGACCGCATCGTCAATCAACGTGTAGAAATACTCAATGCCAAGCTCTTCAAACTTTTCCTTGTATTCCGCGTCGTAGATCTCCTGGAAGATCAGCTTGAAGGTCTGGTCATACTGCTTGGAAATGGTGTCCTTGGTAGAGAACCACAGATCCTGCTTGGTATCAATGGCATACTGGAAGCAGGAGTGCGCAAACGAGCGGATCGATGAGTCCTTGTTGTACTGGCTCTGCAGCACACCGGGGCATTCGAAATCGTAAACCGTTTCGCGGAAGGTTTCCTTGCCGTCCTTGTCGGTAAACACCAACTCGGCTTTGCCCTCGGTGGGTACGCGGTACTCGGTAGCCTTGTAAACGTCACCGTAAGCGTGACGCGCAATGGTTATGGGAGCTTCCCAGTTGCGCACAGCGGGGCGAATCGAGTCGATCAGAATGGGTGCGCGGAAAACCGTGCCGTCCAAGATTGCGCGAATGGTGCCGTTGGGGGACTTCCACATTTCAGTCAAATTATATTCTTCAACGCGCTGACGGTTTGGGGTAATGGTGGCGCACTTGACAGCCACACCGTATTTCTTGGTAGCGTAAGCCGAATCAAAGGTTACCTTGTCCTTGGTTCTCTCGCGCTCTACAAGTCCGAGGTCGTAATACTCTGTGTTCAGTTCCACAAAGGGATGCAGCAGCTCGTCCTTGATCATGGTCCAAAGGACACGTGTCATTTCATCGCCATCCATCTCGACAAGCGGCGTGGTCATTTTGATCTTTTGCATGATTATCTCCTATCTCCCCATCGCACCGATCTTTTTCATGCGATCCAGCGCAAGGGCGTAAAAATCTTTGATTGGCATGGCAGCATAGCCGTCATGCGTGTTCTTTCCGGGCTTGTTTGCAAGCGTCAGCTCGCAAGTTAAAACGTCTTGATAGTCACAGGCACGAATGCGATGCATGATGTCTTCCCAGTCGGCAATGCCGTCACCCATGACAAGGTGCAGATCGTCCGTCCAAAAAATGTCCGCACCCGTCACACCCACGTTGTCGTTGAAGTGCGTGTGGCAAAGCTTGTGACCGTACAAAGCCAACATATCTTTACCGCGGTTGTAGCAAAGCTCGTGGCCTGTGTCAAAGCAAAAGCCAAGAGAAGGATGGCCGGCAAAAGCCTCGAAAATGGCAGCAAGATATTCCTCACCCTCCACGTTTTCAAAGCCAAGGCGCACGCCAAGCGCATCTGCGCGCTTTACCACTTTGGCAAAATTTTGGATACCGACCTCGGTTGGCGTGTGATCCTCAAAACCGATAAAGGGATGCAGTACCATGACGGAAATTTGGTGCTTGGCGCAGTCCTCTAAGCAGGCAAGATACATATTGGTCTCTTTTTCTGCCATCTCGCCGCCTTGCCACATGGCAGCCACACCGGTAAAGGGCGCGTGGATCGAGGTGTAAAGCATGCCGTATTTGTCTGCAGCAGCTTTCCAAAGCGGTGTCTTTTCCGGTTTCCAACCGGTGAAAAATCCATTCCAGCCTATTTCACACAGCAGCCTTACGTGCTCATCGGGGGCAAGATGTGCGCCGCCCATGGCATTTATGGCGTATTTGTATTGTCCCGTGTACATATCACTTGCGTCCGTTCGCGTAATAGTTCATCAGGCAACCGTCCAGAATGATCTGCGTTTCATTCTCGGTCAAGCCCTTAACGTGCAAGGTAAGCGCGTGTGTCGTGCCGTCGGCACAAATCACGGTTGCATCAAAATCCTCGCAGCCGCGCATCAGCTTTTCTCTGATGTCGGGCACGAACACAAAGTCACCTTCAGCGTAGGGGAATGCGGTCTCTGCATCCAGCGTAAAGGGAAGAATGCCCCAGTTGATGCAGTTGGAGCGGTAGCGCTTGGTAGCAAATTCATAACAAATGTTGGCAAAGCCGCCAAGCACCTTCTGACAGGAGGCAGCCTGCTCACGTGCTGAGCCGTCACCCGGTTTGTTTGCAAACAGGCAAGAACCGAATTGCGTGTTCTTTGCCAGCGCGTCTGCGTCACCCACGGCAGAGAGAGCCGCGTGCAGTTTGTCGGAGATCGTGCCGTTTCTGCGCTGTGCTTCCTGCGCTGCAACCTCCTTGGAGCGTCCGACGTATTCGGGGCAGCGACGGGAGAGCGCAAATTCAGCAAGGCGCAAGGGGTTGGATCGATAGGACGAGGTCTCACCCGAGGGGATCAGCTCGTCGGTGGTGGTCACAGGATCGCGAATGACAGCCGCAAGCTCGACAAGCAAATTGTCCGCAAGTGCGTACTGCGCAGGCCAATCGGTAATATTGGGACCCATGACGAGTGCGGTTTCGGGCTGGGGCTTGCCAAAGCCGTTATAAACACGCTTGTCGTAGGGAGATGCGTCAAATACGTAAGGTGCGGGAGAAAAATCGTAATCAATATCGGTCGCGGCCGTGATCACACCGCCGTTTGCCGCGGTTGCCGCGATCGAACGCGCGTCCATGAGTGCCACGCAGGAGATCTGCCCCTCACCCGGCTTGGAGCCCTCGCGGTTGGGGAAGTTGCGCGTGGTGTGGCGCAAAGAAAGCCCGTTGTTTGCAGGCACGTCACCCGCGCCGAAGCAAGGACCGCAGGACGAGGGCTTGATAACTGCGCCCTGCGCAAGCAGGGAAGCGCTGACGCCCTGTCTTGTCAGCTCCAGGGAAACGGGAATGCTGGTGGGATAGACCGAGAGCGAGAAAGCGCCGTCGCCCACGTTACCGGTTTTGAGAATCGCATCCGCCTCGCAGATCGATTCGTACATACCGCCCGCGCAGCCGGCAATCACGCCCTGATCGGCATGCACACCGTTTTCGTCTATCTTATTGGTCAGAGAAAGAGGCGCACCCGGGAACAGCTGCTTGGCCTCGGCTTCAACGCCTGTAAGAAGCTCTGCAGCACGCTCGTTGAATTCATGAATGGTGTAAGCATTGGAAGGATGGAAGGGCAGTGCGATCATGGATTCAACCTTGTCAAGGTCGATCTGGATCATTCTGTCGTAGTAAGCACCGTCATCGGGTGCAAGAGGCGCGTAGCATTCGCCTCGGTTATGCGTTTCGTAGAATGCCTTGGTGCAATCGTCGGTCACCCATATGGAGGACAGACAAGTCGTTTCCGTGGTCATGACGTCAATACCGTTACGGAAATCCATGGAAAGGTTGGCAACACCGGGGCCGACGAATTCGAGAATTCTGTTTTTGACAAAGCCACCCGGGAATGCTGCGCCCACAAGGGCGAGCGCAACGTCATGCGGACCGATGCCACATCTGGGCGTTCCGGTCAGATATACAAGCACCACCTCGGGCGCGGGAATGTCGTATGTGTTGCACAGCAGCTGCTTGACAAGCTCGGGGCCACCCTCGCCCACAGCCATGGTACCAAGGGCACCGTAGCGGGTGTGGGAGTCGGAGCCGAGAATCATCCCTCCGCATAATGCAAGCTGCTCTCTTGCATAAGAGTGGATCACGCTTTGGTTGGCGGGCACGTAAATGCCGCCGTATTTTTTGGCAGCGGAAAGGCCGAATACGTGGTCGTCCTCGTTGATGGTACCACCCACGGCACAAAGCGAATTGTGGCAGTTGGTCAGCGCGTAAGGCACGGGGAACTTTTCAAGTCCCGAGGCGCGTGCCGTCTGAATGATGCCAACGTAGGTAATATCGTGAGAAATCAGGGCGTCAAAGCGTAGCTTTAACAGTCCTTCGTCATTGCTTGTGTTATGAGAAGCAAGGATTTTTGCCGCTATCGTTTTTTGGCGGGCGGAATCCTTGTCGCGATCACAGTTTCCGGGGCAGGGTGCACCGTTGCACAAAAACACGCCGGAATCGTACAGAGTTACTGCATTCATAAAAGGGGCCTCCGTGATAAAAATGAATTACAATCATTATATCACGTTTTGCAAGAAAGGTCAATAGAATCTTGCAAATTCGCATCTTGCAAATTCGCTGCATAAACTCGTAAAAAAAGAACCGCGAAGTGCGGCTCTTGATTCATGTGCGCTTTCCCGGATTATCGGTCAGCCCAAGAAGATAATCAACAGATACCCGATGGAACGTTGATAATTTGATTAGTATGTCTGTTGGGATATCCCGCTGTCCCAATTCGTAGTTGCTGTATACCTGTTGGGAGCAGTTAAGAACTTTGGCCATTTCTTTTTGTGAAATATCCTTGTCTTCCCTTAAATCACGAATTCTCTTATACAGCATGTAAATATTTCCCCTTGCTTTGTACATTGTTTATCTTGTAAAAATTATAACAAACCGCAAAATGCAGTATTGACAAATACCGCAAAATGCAGTACAATATGGTTGAAATATCTTGTACAAAAGGAGAATGACTATGAAACAGAGCAAAGCATTTACATGGATCGTGCGGATATGCGCATTGCTGGCGTGCGTAACGCTGAGCGGCTGTGCCCCCGAGGAGGAAGGCGCGCAGAACCTGGAATTTTATCCAACCGGTATTCAAATTATAGTTGGGGGCGATTTTGAGATCCGCTCTTACGAGTGTGAAGTGTTGGGCATCGGATCCTTTGAGGGAAGCGATCTGATCATTCCCACAGCCCACACTTTTGACGATATGGCCGAGGAGATACTTAAAACGGCAAAAGAAAAGGGCGATTCCGAGCTTGAGGAAAAAGCCAAGGATTTCTATAAAAAATTTAAGGTGGTCAGGATTGCCGACGAAGCATTCAAGGGATGCACGCAGTTGACAAGCGTAAAAATCCCCGATTCCGTCACTTACGTCGGCGCCTCAGCATTCGAAGGATGCAGTAATTTACAGTCAGTCATTTTGCCGGATAGTGTGGAAAGTATTGCCGGCAATGCGTTTGACGGTTGTCCGGAGAGCTTGTTTACAGAATATGAAAACGGTATGTACCTTGGAAATGACAAAAATCCATATTTGGTATTGATGCGTGTCAAGGACAAAACTGCGGATACTTTTTCGATTCATCCCGATACGAGACAATTGGCAGCAGGTGTTTTCGAGGATTACGTTGCTCTTACACGAATCAGCCTTCCTCAAAACATTACTTCATTCAGCTTTTCCGGCTGTACAGCTCTTGAAGAACTGGTATTGCCGCAAGGTATTACCGAGGTTGAGGCTTCTTGGTTTGAGGGATGTATCAATCTTAAAAATATCGTCAATATGCCCCAAGCACAAGGCTTAACGTATGAATTGAACTCCGATGGCGCGTCGTACTCAGTAACCGGAATGGGAACCTGCACTCTTACGTGCTTTGCAATTCCGTCCGAATACCAAGGTATCCCTGTTACCCGAATTGCGGAATATGCGTTTTGTTATCCGCCCGAGCAGGAGGAGATTTACGCAAACATGTCTAAGTCTTACAGGTCACTTCTTAAAAACCAATCCTCTGAAGACAGAAAAGACACAGAAAAAATGAAAGCCATGTTTATTGATTCATACGGTGATGAGGCAAGGCTGTTTTTCGATATAAAATCCAAACTTGATGTCGATATGATTTCTTTGCCGGACAGTATCGAGTATATTGAACCGAATGCGTTGCTTAAATTGAATGTGTTAGTGCAAACAAACTCCCACTATCGTTTTGAGAACGGTTGCCTGATAGAAAACGGTACGAATGCATTGCTGATGGCAAGTAATCAAGGAAATATACCCGCAGGAGTGGTACGTATAGAAAATTATGCATTTTCCAATTGCGAAATGGATAGCGAATACACCATACCAAACAGTGTGACGTACATTGCAGATAATGCCTTTTATGGGTGGTATTCTGATAGTGTCTTTGCTTTTGACGGAACCGTAGAACAATGGAACGCAATTCAAAAACCGGACCGGGGAATCCCGCAGATTGTCTGCTCCGATGGTATTGTTGAAGCCATCAAATCGGAAGAATAAGCACATAACGCAACTCCAAAAACAGAGCACCATCCGAAAGGGCGGTGCTCATTGCTTTACCCCAAAAAGAATATGCGTCAGTGAATATTTTAACGCGGCATTGACAGTATTTTTGATTCATGGTATAATGAAAAAAAGACAAGGGGAGAGCGGAATGGACGTCAACGTAGAATCGGGCTTTGTGCGCGAATGCATCAAAAAAGAATACAGAGAGCGAGTGCAGTTCGAGCTGCAATCAAAAAAACACCGCCAAAAGGCGATGTCGCGTTTTGCACATGATTGCGGGAAAATCCTGCAAAACGGATATAAAATGTGCAAAGCAAGCGAGCTTGCCGAGTTTTTTGACGCTGTACCGGACAAAGCACTGTGTTATCTGATCTCGGACGGTGAAGGGGACGGTACGACCATGCCCCTGAAGCAGGCCAAGGAGTTGATGCAAAACACCTATATGCCGCTGATTCTGATCTCGTCACATTTCACTGTGATCAAGCCCGAGGCAGAGGGCGGGCAGCCCACCTTTTATGTTTTTATGAAAGGGGACACAAAGTGAAAAAATATGATCTTGACCGCAGCATGTTTATCTCTGCATCGGTCTTTTTCAGCATCATATTCCTGCCCATGATCGCCATGTGCGTCATTGGGCTTTGCATAGAGTTTGTCTGGGGGATTTTGGTTACTGCTGTTGGCTTTTTTGCGGTATACGCTGCGCTGATGATATATTTTTGGTTCTCGTCGCATAAGCATACGAATTATCTGCTCTTACACGATGAGAAAATGGAGATCATGTATACAGATGCGAGCAATTCCAAAACCAAGCACATGTATTTGCAGTACGGTCAGATCAGACGGATCGAGTATTATCGGCTGCATTCCTTGCTGTCTTGGCTGCAGATGGTGGCGAACTATATCTTCCCCATGTGCGTCTTTGTGACCTACGTATCGGACGCTGACGGGGAAGAATACTCTGCGAATATCGGATATCTGCGCTTGTACGAGGTCAAACAGATCGCAAAGCAGACGGGACTTGACGTAAAATATCGGTGATCCCGGGGTACGACAAACAATATGCGAAAAATTTGAAAAATCTCTTGCAAAAGAGCATATTTTGTGATATAATCATGATGTGTTGTTATATATAGCGATTTATTTGCTGAAGACATAGATTTATCACCGTTGAAAAGAGGAAGTCATAATGGAAAACATGAAGAAATATTTGCCGACGATTCTGTTGGTTGCAGGTGCACTCAGTTTGCTGATCGCTGTTGTGATTACGGTTACTACTTTTGCAGGTTGGAGCAACAATGTTGCACTGATCAATGTGCTGTTGCTGATGGCTGCCGTGCTGTTTGTTGCACTTGGCGGACTTGTGATGTATCTTGCAATGATCTCGGCAACCGTTACCCGCCATTTCTTCTTGTACGACAAAAATTTAGGCAAGAACATCAAACCCTCCGAACTGACCTTTGACATTGTCAACAAGCGTATGACCTACTTCATGACGCGCATGGCCTCTTCCGAGCGTCAAGTGTGGAATGCCAATATCGTGGGCAGTGAAGATGAACGTTTTGGCAAAAACAGCGTATACCGTCCCTTGATGGCATACAAAATGATCTATGATCTGACCGAGCACAACAGTCCCGAGTATTGGAGTATATTTGCTAAGGCAGACGTTGCCATCGTTTCCTCGATCTGTGATGCGCTTAGCGTTAACGGTGATACTCAACTTGGTGCTACGCTTGTGTTCCTTCGCGAGCATCATGCGGACAACCTGGAAAAGATCAGCCATTTCTTTATGGACAATCGCGCCTATATGCAAAAGCAAATGGTCAGATACGTACAGTCTCACGTAGACAGCATGTACATGGAATGATCTGTCGCAAAAGGGCGAGTTCATCTCGCCCTTTGCTTTTTATCCTTTAAGAGAAAGGAGATATTTATGTTTTGCATTAAAGTAGCAGACGTTTGCGTGGAAATTGATAATCGCTATTGTTTGGTTGAGGACGTTTGCCGTGACTATATCGTAAAAGGGGAATGTGTTCCGGCTTTTCGTGTGCAAATTTCAAGTGATGAGGTACACCGCATGCTCTCGGGAGCTACCTGGAATCTGACTGCTCCCATGGCAGAGAGTTATCTGATCAACAGAGCGCTCTGCCGCAAGATGGCGGAGTACGACGCATATCTGTTCCATTCCTCGGTAATTACTTACCGCGGTAAGTGCATCGCGTTTTCGGGTAAGCGCGGTACAGGCAAGAGCACGCATACTGCGCTGTGGCGCGAGAAATTGGGTAAGGAAGTGACCGTGATTAACGGTGACAAACCGTTGCTTGCGCTGCGTAACGGTGAGTTGATTGCCTACGGTACCCCCTGGTGCGGCAAGGAGGGCTGGCAGACCAACACCTCTGCGCGCCTTGATGCCGTGGTGTTTCTGGAGCAAGCCAAGATCAATGCCATCAACCCCATCGATAAACAGACCTTCACGCACAAGATCAGCGAGCAGATTCTGCCGCCCGCCAATCGCGATACGGCAGATAAGTTTGTTGAGCTCTTGCACCATACGGTCGAGCATGTGCCCGCATACGTGCTTTCGTGCAATATGAGTACTGCCGCGGTGGATACCGTGATCGGAGAACTCTATCATTTGTAGTAAAAAACTCAGTCCCATGGGGCTGGTGTATTAGCGGAAAAATTAACACGGAGATTGTATCAAAATCAATCTCCGTGTTCGTTTTTCTTACCTAAAAGATCTCAACCGTAGGGGCGACGTCATGCCGCAAGCGGCAAACGCCCCGTCCTACGTAAACAAATCTTTTCGCAATGCAATAAGTTCTTTGTGCCTGCCCGGGGCGTCGAGGACGTCGCCCCCTACAGCTGTTCTAATGCGTATCTCGGTTTAATATTTTGACAGAAACGGGGATGATTCATCTCCGTTTCTCCGCTAATTTTCATCCCCATGGGGCTGAGCTTTTTTCTTTTTTTGCGCAAAGTTATTCCTTGACAAAAAAGGGAAAGAGTGATACAATAATATTAAACTGGCGGAGAATTGGTCTTGCTTGAAAAGCATGCTTTTTTCGTCGCAAATAACATATTTTGGAGGACCCAGGAATGGAAAGAACGCAAACCAAGGGGAATGCAAAAATCGCCCTTTTGTTTGATGCCGGTACCTTTGTGGAAACTGGCGCTTATATCAAGCGCACAGGCTCTGCAGAGGAGTATGAAGGCGTGATCTGCGGTTACGGTGCGGTGCAGGGCAAGCTTGCCTTTGCTTTCGTACAGGACGGTGACCGCATGAAGGGCGCTTTTGACGCAACCGGTGCAAAAAAGATCTCCGCGCTTTATAAAATGGCAATCAGCGCGGGCGCACCCATCATCGGTGTGTTTGACAGTGCAGGAGCATTGATCCCGGATGGTAGTGCAGTGCTGTCGGCTTACAGCACACTGCTCTCTGATATCTCTGCCGCATCCGGTGTTGTACCGCAGATCGCTGTGGTATGTGGCACATGCTCGGGCCTTTGCGCAGTGGCCGCATCCATGTTTGACGTGCGTGTGGTAGAATCTGCGGCAAAGATCTATCTGGCTACTTCCGAGCAGCCGATCTGTGCTTGTGATTTTGCTGATATTCTTTGCGATGACCAGCAAGAGGCGTTTGCAAAGGCAGGTGTGCTGATCTCGCTGCTTCCTTCCAATAACAGATCCTGCGCTTGCACAGAGCCTGCAGACGCGCCCGAACGTCCCACCGTTGCAGATACGGCTGATACAAAGAGTCTTGTTGCAGACGTTTGCGATGCAAGCACAATGCTGACGCTTGGCGCACAAAAGAAGGACGGCATGCTGACCTCGCTTGCAAGCATTGGCGGTGTGACCTGCGGTATCGTAGCCACCGACCGCGCACAGAACGGCGGTAAGCTGACCAAGAACGGCGCGCGCCGCGCAGCCCAGCTGGTCACGCTTTGTGACGCACTGGGACTTCCCGTGCTGACGCTGGTGGATTCCGAGGGCATTGATCCTACCTGCTCGCCCTGCAGCGCAAAGGCGTACGCAGCTCTTGCAGGCGCATATGCAAACGCTAAGTGTCCTAAGGTCACTGTTGTGACGGGGAACGCTTACGGTGCAGCATTCTCATTGCTCGGCAGCCGTGCAGGCGGTGCTGATCTTGTGCTCGCATTGCCCGAAGCCGCCATCTCTCCCATGTCGCCCACAGCTGCCGTTGCGTTTATGTATAATGATCAGATCACGCAGGATAAGTCCAGAGCCGAAGCAGAGGCTGAGTACCGCGCAACCAAGGCAAGTGCTGTGGCTGCAGCCGAAAAGGGTGATATTGACGATATCATTCCCGCAGAGGAGCTGCGCGCACGCATTTGTGCAGCGCTCTATATGCTCAGCACCAAGGCTGAGGGAACTCCCGGCCGCAGACATGCAAATCTGCCTCTGTAAGATCGGGAGGAAGATATGAAGAAAACGATTTGGACCAGAGTCCTGCTGCTGGCACTCGCCATGCTGCTTGTGGGCAGTATGCTGACGCTTGGCGTGTCGGCTGCAGAGTCTGATGAAGAAGCCTTGGGCGGCATTTTCTCACTTGAGAGAATCAAGTATGCCGTGTCGGTCACCCTGCAGGGCATGCTGATGGTATTTGCCGTTTTGGCGCTTTTGTGGGGCGTGGTTGCCGTATTCAAGGTGTTCTTACACGATATCCCCAATAAAAAAGCAGCCAAAAAGAAAGCGCTCGCAGCAGCCGTTGCCGAGGTCGCAGCACCGGAAGAGCAGCAAGAAGAGATCGCTGTCGCCGGTGAGGATGACGGGGAGATAGTGGCTGCCATCACAGCTGCCATTGCAGCAACGCTTTCAAGCGAAGAATACAAAGGTCAATTTGCAAGCGGATTCCGCGTCGTGTCTTTCTCGCGTAAGGGCGGCGCATGGAACAAAGATAACTGAGAAAGGGTTTGGTAGAAAATGATGAAAAGATTTACAGTAACCGTAAACGGAACGGCATATGACGTCGTAGTAGAAGAAGTAACCGAGGGTGCAGCACCTGTTGCAGCTACCCCCGCAGCACCTAAGGCAGCTCCCGCTCCCAAGGCAGCCCCCAAGGCAACCGGTGCGCAGGGCGGTGTGCAGATCAAATCTCCCATGCCCGGCAACATTCTCAAGATCAATGTCAAGGCAGGCGACAAGGTCTCCAAGGATACTGTTGTTGCAGTGCTTGAGGCTATGAAGATGGAAAACGAGATCTTTGCAGGACAGGACGGCACCATTGCATCCGTAGAGGTTGCACAGGGCGCATCCGTTACCGCAGAGCAGGTAATTATCACTATGAACTGAGCCCGAAAGGAACGATATTATGCTTGAAAGTTTGTTAGATTTTCTGACAGGCACGGGTATCTGGAAACTGTTTTTCAAGGTAGCAGAGGATGAAGCACTGTTCACACTGGCAGATCAAGCGTGGGCATTTGACTGGAATTGCTGGCAGACTGTGGTCATGCTGCTGATCTCCTTTGTGCTGATCTATCTCGCCATCGGTAAGAAATTCGAGCCCTTGCTGCTTTTGCCCATCGCGATCGGCATGCTGCTGACCAACCTGCCCGGTGCAGGGATGTTCCACCTGGATTACTTTATTACAGAATCGGTGGATTATATGTACGTATTTCAGCATGGCGGTCTGCTTGATATGCTGTATCTTGGCGTCAAGCTGGGCATTTATCCCTGTCTGATCTTTATCGGCATCGGTGCGATGACCGATTTTTCCCCTTTGATCGCAAATCCAAAAAGCCTTTTGATCGGTGCGGGCGCACAGCTTGGCGTATTCGTTGCGTTTTCCGCAGCGCTTCTGTGCGGATTTACGCTTGGAGAAGCCGCTTCTATCGGTATCATCGGTGGTGCGGACGGCCCGACGGCCATTCTGGTCACTAAAACGCTTGCACCGCACAGGCTTGGCGCAATTGCCATTGCAGCGTATAGCTACATGGCGCTGATCCCGCTGATCCAACCGCCCTTTATGCGTCTTTTGACCACAAAGAAGGAGCGACAGATCAAGATGACCAACCTTCGTAAGGTATCGCAGCTGGAAAAGCTTCTTTTCCCGATCCTTGTCACCGTTGTGGTTGGCCTGATCGTTCCTGATGCAGTATCTCTTGTCGGCTGCCTGATGTTCGGTAACCTGCTTAATGTATGCGGCGTAACAGAGCGCCTTTCCAAAACGGTGCAGAACGAGCTGATGAATATCGTCACGGTATTCCTTGGCATCAGCGTTGGTGCAACGGCAAGCGCAGAGAACTTCTTGAACATCTGGACCGTGCTGATCATCATCTGCGGCCTGGTCGCATTCTGCATCTCTACTGTTGGCGGACTTTTGACTGCCAAGGTCATGAACTGGATCACAGGCGGCAAGATCAATCCGCTCATCGGTTCTGCAGGCGTTTCCGCCGTGCCTATGGCAGCACGTGTTTCGCAGATCGAGGGTCAGAAGGCTGATCCCTCCAACTTCCTTCTCATGCACGCCATGGGTCCCAACGTCGCAGGCGTCATCGGCTCTGCAGTCGCGGCAGGCGTATTCCTGTCCATGTTCGGTTAATCAGAAAGGGAATTAAGACATATGGCACAACTCAAAATTACAGAAACAGTATTGCGTGACTCTCATCAGTCACTCATTGCCACCAGAATGACCACAGAGGAAATGCTGCCCATTCTGGAGGAAATGGATAAGGTAGGCTACCACTCCTTGGAAGCTTGGGGCGGTGCAACCTTTGATGCTTGCATGCGTTATCTCAACGAGGATCCGTGGGAAAGATTGCGCACCATTCGCGCGCACGTCAAGAATACCAAGCTGCAGATGCTGTTCCGCGGACAGAATATCCTTGGTTACCGTCACTATTCGGATGACGTTGTCGCGTATTTCGTGCAGAAATGCATTGCAAACGGCATTGATATTATTCGAATTTTCGATGCGCTCAACGATCCCCGCAACCTCAAAACAGCTATCGATGCAACCAAGCGCGAGGGCGGACACGTGCAGGCAGCCTTCAGCTACACCACAGGTCCGGTGTACACCATGGACTATTATGCCAAGTATGCAAAGCAGCTGGAGGAAATGGGCGCGGATTCGATCTGCATCAAGGATATGGCAGGATTGCTCAAGCCCTATGACGCTTACGAGCTTGTCAAAACGCTCAAGTCCAGCACCAAGCTGCCCGTTCAGCTGCATACCCATTATACCGCAGGTCTTGCTTCCATGACACTGCTCAAGGCAGCTGAGGCAGGCGTGGATATTGTGGACACAGCCATCTCTCCCATGGCCATGGGAACTTCCCAGCCGCCTACAGAAGCTTTTGTGGCAGCTGTGCAGGGAACTCCTTACGATACCGGTCTTGACTTGGCTCAGCTCAATAAGATCTCCAAGCATTTCGCACCGTTGCGTGAAAAATATCTGGCATCCGGCCAGCTCAACCCCAAGGCATTGGCAGTTGACGTGAACGCGCTGCTTTACCAAGTACCGGGCGGCATGCTTTCCAATTTGATGAAGCAGCTTTCCGATGCAGGCAGATCGCATCAGCTGACCGAGGTGCTTGAGGAAGTACCGCGCGTCAGAGCGGACGTTGGCTATCCTCCGCTGGTCACCCCCTCGTCGCAGATCGTAGGAACACAGGCGGTATACAACGTGATCATGGGCGAAAGATACAAGACCGTGACCAAGGAATTCAAGGACATCGTGCTTGGTAAATACGGCAAGACTCCCATGGAGATCGACCCCGCATTCGCAAAGAGCATCGTAGGCGATGCACAGCGCATTACCTACCGTCCCGCAGATGATCTTGCGCCAGAGCTGGAGGCTATCCGCGCGCGCATTCCCGCAGGACTTGTCGAGCAGGATGAGGACGTATTGTCCTTTGCACTGTTTGAGCAGATCGCGCTCAAGTTCTTTGAGTACAGAAAGAACCAAAAGTACGGTGTTGACGCAAATGCCGACAAGGCAAACGGCATTCATACCGTGTAATTATAACTTAATTATAAAAGGGCAGAGAAGTGTTCTCTGTCCTTTTTTGTAAAAAGAAAACCACGCGATAGTCGCGTGGTTCAAAAGAGGCTCTGCCGATGAGAGGAAATCCTCCAAATATGGTATAATTAGTTTGACCTGCCAGTCAAAGTAAAAAAACATATTTGGAGGA
>JAFTLD010000012.1 GCA_017452945.1 Clostridia bacterium
CATCTGCGAAATATTTGCTCGCGCAAAACTGCGCAGCACCCTCCGGCGCTGAATTTTTTGATGGATTTTGTCAAAGCGAGTCGAAGCAAGAAACACATCTTGCAAGACGAGATTTGGCGAAATACGCGAAAAATTCTCGCCACAGAGCGTATGAGTTCGGCTCTCTTCGGCTATTGCATTTTATGCGATCTTTTGATATTGACAAATACTTCCCGGCAAGCTATAATTGTATTGTACATTTCCCTTTCAGATCGGAGAGATCAATCATGCAACGACAAAAAAGCACCCTTACGCAGGTTTTCAACTTCAAAGAACCCGACGCGCGTACGCGCTGTCTTTTACTGATATCGATCGCGCTGGAGGCGGTGATCACCTACATCACTACCGGCATTTTCTGGACCGAATTTTTGCGCGGCTATCACATGGAGCCCGAGGAGATCGGCATTTTGGCCTTCTCGCCCTTTATTGCAGGCTTATTCGTTATCTTCGCCCCCTCTCTTTTGACTCGCTTCAAAAAGCGTCGCTTTGTGCTTGGCTTTTGCAAGCTGATGTACTATATCTGCAGCATATTCGCATTGACGCTGCTGCCCCACCTGGTAAAGGATTCGACCGTGCTGATCATCTTCATGTCGGTGCTGCAATTCATTGCTTACATATTCAATATCATCGCAGTTTCGGGCTATGCTGCGTGGCACGTCAAATTCCTGCCCGAAAGCATTCGTGCGCAGTACATGACCTTCAATCAGTTCGCAGCCGCGCTGCTGCCGGGCATCCTTGTGCTGCTTGCCTCCGTATATGCGGACAAGCTGGCAGCCATGCCTGCGGATCAGCTGAAGTTTTTGGAATACGTGCGTCATTTCGGCTTCCTGCTCGGCGTCTTGGACGTCATCCTGCTCTCGCTGCCGCGCGAGGTGGATTATCCCGTCATCCACACGCCCAAGTTCCGTGACATTATCACCGTTCCCCTTGCCAACAAAAAATACATGCTGACCATGGTGGTAGTATTTGCATGGCAATTCTCACTTTACTGCCACAACACCTTTTTGCAGGTATACCTGATGGACACCATCGGTATTACCTATTTCCTTTACTGCTTTATCATTTTCGTCTATCCCTTCTTCTTCCCCTTCTCCATGAAATTCTGGCAAAAGCGCATTCAGAAGACCTCCTGGCTGCGTGCGCTGGCGTTCGCGCTTTTGATCGAGGCCCCCTTGCAGCTGCTTTACGCGCTCATCCGTCCCGACCTTGCCCCTTGGTTGCTGGTCTGTATGCTTTTGCTCATTCGCCTGCCGCAGCACTTTGCGGGCGTGGGACGCAACTCGATTGTGGCCAATATGCAATACGTCAATATGCCCGAGGTCAACCGCACCTGCTACACCTCGTTTTATCAGATCGTGTTCAATCTGGGTGCGGCGGCCGGACTTTTGTTCGGTACCGTTTTCGTGGCTCTTTCCAAAAATTTTGCCCTTCCCCTGTTCGGCTACACCTACGAGGGCGGCATTCCCTGGCTGATCGCACTTTCGGGCATCATTCAGCTGGGCATCGTGGTTTACGTGCTTCTTATGGGTAAGCGGCTTGAGCCGGAGCCGGAAACTTCCGCTTAAGAAAGGATTTTATATGAAAAAAAGACTGATCTGCCTGGGGCTCTTGCTCGTTTTGCTGCTGGGAGCGTGCAATCAACCGCCCACACCCGACAGTGAATCCGATACCACGCCTCCCGGTGACACCCCTACCGCGGTTGAAACCGAAACAGAAACCGAAACGGAAACCGACGACGGCCGCATAACTGTTGAGATCGTGTGTCCCATCGAAGGCGCGGTAGTCTTTTCGGGTGAGCCTATACAGGACGTGACAGACACGCCTTATCAGACCGTTTCTTTTGAGATCAAGCGCGGCTACGTGTACGATGGCTATGAGATCGAGGGTCAGGTTTTCAGTGGCACGACCGTTACCTTGGAAAACGTCACCAAGGACACCACCGTCACGCTGCTTTTGGACTACGTGACACGTGAGCTCCCCATTGTACACCTCACCGTCCCCAACCCCATCTACGACAAACACAATTACGTGGACATGACCTTTGATCTGGTCAACACCGAGGACGAGGCGCACGACATTGGCGGCAGTATCCGCTGGCGCGGCAATTCCACCGCCACCTATCCCAAAAAGCCTTACCGTATCAAATTCAACCAAAAGGTTTCGCTCTTTGGCTTGGAAAAGGCCAAGGACTGGGTGCTGTTGGCCGACTATCTTGACCCCTCCTGCATGCACAACACCACCGCATTTTATCTGGGTGCGGCATCCGACAAGCTGGCGTTTACCCCCACCGCGCATCACGTCAACCTATACCTCAACGGGGAATTTATGGGACTTTACACGCTGTGCGAACAGATCGAGCAGGACAAGGGGCGCATTGACATTGAGCAGACCATCACGCCCGACATGACCGATCTGGACGATTTCAATTTTTACGTGTGTCTGGACGAATATGCCCCCGAGGATCCGGGTGCCGTTTACGGTGAAACCTACTTCTACGTGGCGTGGTGCAATAAATACTTCTCGCTCGAATATCCGCAAAAGGAGGATTTTTGCTCGGATGAGCAGTTTTATTCCTTCTTTGAGCAGCTGGAAGAGCGTTACAACAAGATCTTAGATGCCTGCCGCGACGGCAACGCCAAGAAAATGAAAAAGTATATGGACGTGGATTCCCTGATCGACCATATGATCATCGATCAGATCATGGGCGAGAGAGATCACGTGTGGAAATCCTTCTATTCCTATCAGATCGCAGGCGAAAAGCTGGCGTTTGGCCCAATTTGGGACTACGATTACAGCCTTTACGTGCCTTGGACCAACGCGCCCAACGAATACTACACCGTGGACAGCAAGATTGAATACTCCAACGAGTTCTTCCGCGGTGTGGCACGTTCGGACGAGCTTTACAAACAGCTTCGTGAGCGTTATCAGACGTATTACTCGGACGTGCTTGACGCTTGCATCGACTACGTAAAAGACTATCGCAACGAGATCGACGAGTCCCTTGCACTCAACGATCAGCTTTGGTACTCGGGCAAAGACGACATTACCGATCAGAACTACGACTTTTTGCTCAAGTTCCTCAAAAACCGCAAAAAGGTATTGGACAGAGCGTGGAAATGACACGCTTTAACCCTGTGTAATTACAAAATCCATTACATATTCGGAGGTAAATCCTATGGCACACAACAGACTTATCGGCTCTTATCCCGTGATCGGCATCCGCCCCACCATCGATGGCAGACGCGGCGTGCTTGGCGTCCGTGAATTCCTTGAGGAGCAGACCATGAATATGGCACGCACCGCTGCCAAGCTCTTTGAAGACAATCTCAAATACTCCAATGGCGAACCCGTCAAGGTGGTCATCGCAGACACCACCATCGGCCGCGTGGCAGAGGCTGCCGCTTGTGCCGACAAATTCCGCAAAGAGGGCGTGGATATCACGCTGACCGTTACCCCCTGCTGGTGCTACGGTGCGGAAACCATGGATATGGATCCCCACACCATCAAGGCTGTATGGGGCTTTAACGGCACCGAACGTCCCGGTGCGGTCTACCTTGCATCGGTACTTGCAACGCACGCGCAAAAGGGTCTGCCCGCGTTTGGCATTTACGGACATGACGTGCAGGATTGCGACGACACCTCGGTCCCCGAGGACGTCAAGGAAAAGCTGCTCCGCTTTGGCCGTGCAGCCGTTGCCGCTGCCACGATGCGCGGCAAATCCTACCTGCAGATCGGCTCGATCTGCATGGGCATTGGCGGCTCGATCATCAGCACCGACTTTATTGAAGATTACCTCGGCATGGGAGTGGAATCGGTTGACGAGGTGGAGATCATCCGCCGCATGACCGAAGAGATCTACGACAAGACCGAATACGAAAAGGCGCTTGCCTGGGTCAAGGAAAACTGCATCGAGGGATTTGACAAGAACCCCGAATATCTGCAAAAGACGCGCGAACAGAAAGACGCAGACTGGGAATTCGTGACCAAGATGATGGTCATTATCAAGGATCTGATGAACGGCAACCCCAACCTGCCCAAGGGAAACGAAGAAGAAATGGTGGGACACAACGCCATTGCCGCAGGATTTCAGGGTCAGCGCCAATGGACCGACTTTTACCCCAACTGCGACTTCCCCGAAGCAATGCTCAACACCTCCTTTGACTGGAACGGTGCGCGTGAGCCCTATATTCTCGCAACCGAAAACGACGTGCTCAACGGCATTGGTATGCTGTTTATGAAGCTGCTGACAAACCGCGCGCAGATGTTTGCCGACGTGCGCACCTACTGGAGCGGTGAATCGGTCAAGCGCGTAACAGGCTACGATATGGAAGGCAAGGCAAAGGATGCTGACGGCATTATCCACCTGATCAACTCGGGCGCTTGCTGTCTGGATGCTTGCGGTGCGGTCAAGGACGAGAACGGAAACGGCGTTATGAAGCCTTGGTATGAAATGACCGAGGACGATATGAAGGCTGTCATGGAGAACACCACCTGGAACTATGCCGACCTTGGCTACTTCCGCGGCGGCGGCTATTCCTCCCGCTTTGAAACCAAGTGCGAAATGCCCGCTACCATGATCCGACTTAATCTGGTCAAGGGACTTGGCCCGGTTCTGCAGATCGCAGAGGGCTGGACGGTCGAGCTGCCCGCTGACGTTTCGGACACGCTTTGGAAGAGAACCGACTACACCTGGCCCTGTACCTGGTTCGCTCCCAGATGCGACGGCCGTGAGGGCTCTCCCTTCAAGACCGCATACGAGGTTATGAACTGCTGGGGTGCCAACCACGGTGCGATCAGCTACGGCCACATCGGTGCGGATCTGATTACGCTGTGCTCCATGCTTCGCATCCCCGTTTGCATGCACAACGTACCCGAGGACAAGATCTTCCGTCCCGCTGCATGGAACGCATTCGGCATGGACAAGGAGAGCGCAGACTATCGCGCTTGCGCCAACTTTGGGCCTCTGTTTGGCAAATAATCGCACACAGGGACAAAAAACACCATTGGTATCTTGACAAACCGTAAAAAGAGTGCTATACTAAACCAAATTACAAAAAAGGAGTTATGACAATGTCTGTATTCACCATCGTTATGAATACCGAAAACGTGCGCGGCATGTACCTCATGAATTGGGATACGTCGGGCTTGTATTGTCATACCCATTTTTAGAATAGCATAGTTGTTTGGCTATTGATATTTGGATACTGACGGTGCAAGTCGTGTAAAGCGATTTGCACCGTTTTATTTTTTGGAGGAGATTATGGAAAGAATTGAAGCACTCAAAAATTACTACCAAAGCCATGACGAACACGCGCGCTTTGGCTCACAGCACGGATCGGTCGAATTTCTGACCACCGTTCATTATATCGAAAAATACTTAAAGCCCGGCATGACCATTCTGGAAATCGGTGCGGGCACGGGACGTTATTCGCACTATTTTGCGCAAAAGGGCTATTCGGTGGTTGCCGTGGAGCTGATGGAATGCAACGTTGAGGCCTTTATGCGCAACACAAAAGAGGGCGAATGCATCTCGATCTCACAGGGCGATGCAATTGACCTTTCCGACTTCCCCTCAGACACCTATGACGTCACGCTGCTGCTGGGTCCCATGTATCACCTGTACACCGAAAAGGACAAGCAAGCCGCCCTTTCCGAGGCGGTGCGCGTCACCAAGCCGGACGGCACGATCTTTGCTGCATACTGTAACAGCGACATGACGGTCTACCAATTCTGCTTTGAGCGCGGCGGCATTCACAGCCCGCAGCACAAGCCGCTGATCGACTTTGACACCTTTGCACTGCGCTCCACGCCTGCGGAGATTTTCTCTTTGTACCGCAAGGAGGACGTTGATGCCCTGATCAAGCCTCTGCCCGTGCGCAGGCTGCATTACGTGGGCGTAGATATGCTGACGCACTATATCGGTAGCGCGGTGGACGCCATGGATGCCGAAACCTTTGCACTTTACATGAAATATCATTTGACCATCTGCGAACGCCCCGACATGGTTGGAGCGACAAATCATATTTTAGATATACTAAGGAAGAAACGAATATGAACATCACAATCAAAAACACAGAGCCCTGCGAGGCAGAGGCGCTTGCTTTGCCGGTTATTTATCCCGTAAAAGCTGAGGATCTCCCCGCTTGTTTACACGTCATTCACCAAAGCTTTGCCACGGTAGCCAAGCAGTTTGGCCTGACACGCGAAAATTGCCCCAAACACACAAGCTTTCTGCCACTTTCATACTTGGAAACGCAGCTTGGCTGGGGCTGGCACATGTTCGGACTGTTTGCGGGCAAAGCATTGATTGGCTACGTTTCCCTGTCAGCAGAGGGAAATATCTACACTCTGCACAATCTCGCGGTGCTCCCCGAATACCGTCACCGCGGCTTTGGCAAGCAGTTGCTTGACCATGCCAAGGCACATGCAAAGGATTTGGGCGGCAGCGTCATAAAAATCGGCATCATCGAGGAAAGCACCGTTTTGAAAGAATGGTATGCTGCCAATGGGTTTGTCCACACAGGATCGCAGAAATATGAGCACTTACCCTTTACAACAGGTTATATGGAGTATAACCTCCGAAAGGAAAACGAAACATGAAAAAGAAACTCATTATTATCATCATCGGCCCGCACGCGGTGGGCAAAATGACGGTCGGGCAAGAGCTTGCCAAAATCACCGATCTGCGCCTGTTTCACAACCACATGTCGATTGAACTCTCACTCAAGCTGTTCGATTTCGGCACGCCCGGATATCGCGCACTCAACGAAACCGTCCGCAAGACCGTATTCGAGCAGTTTGCCACGGGTGATCTTCCCGGCCTGATCTTTACCTACATGATGGATTTTGACGATCCGCAAGAATTTGCCTATCTGCAGGGTATCATCGATTTGTTCCGCGAACACGGTGCCGACTGTCACGTGGTCGAGCTTTGCGCGGATTTTGACGTGCGCATTGAGCGCAACAAGAGCGAAAACCGACTTGCCAACAAGGAATCCAAGCGCGACTTGGAATGGAGCGAGCGCGAGATGCGCCACACGTCCGAAACGCATCGCCTCAATTCCCGCGAGGGCGAAATTCTGCCCTTTGAGAGCTATATCAAGATCGACAACACTAACCTCACCCCCGACGAGGTGGCAAAAATCATTAAGGAGTGCTTAAAGATTGATGGGTAACATAATTTCAACGGTAGACCAAAATCCCCGTCCTGTCATCCTCGAGCAAGCAGTCCACATCAAGATTCTTCGCTTCGCTCAAGAATGACAGATATGGACTGCGACGCGAAGGATCTTAGGGCGGGGCGAATATCTTAACGAAACACAAAAGGAGAAACACCATGATATTACAACCAAAACAAATACAACTAAAAGACGGCACAACCGCAATCCTGCGCTCCCCCGAGATTGCAGACGCGGCAGAATTGCTGGCCTACATTACAAAAGCCTGTGGCGAGACCGACTTTCTGGCACGCTATCCCGAGGAATGGGCAAGCATGCCCTTGGAGCGCGAGCAAGCCTGGGTACAGAATCGGCGCGAATCGCCCGACGTTCTGGCAATTGCCTGCTTTGTGGAGGGCAATCTTGCGGGAAACTGCGAGATTATGTTCCATACGGGTATGAAAACAAGCCACCGCGCGACAATCGCCATTGCAATCTTACGGGAATATTGGGGATTGGGCATCGGCTCTTGTATGTTTGAGCAAATGATTGCAGCCGCACGAGAACGCGGCACGAAAGTCATGGAACTGGATTTCATCAAGGGCAACGACCGCGCACAGCGTCTGTATCAAAAGTACGGCTTTGAAATCATTGCCGAAAAGCCCATGGCAATCAGGCAAAGGGACGGCAGATTGGACAGCTTGGTTCTGATGCAGAAATATTTGTAATATACCAAGATCGACAACACCAACCTCTCCCCGACGAGGTGCCAAAAATCATCAAAGAGTATTTCGAAATTGCGTGATCACCCCACACGTAACACTGCTGCACACAAAAGTGGCTTTGCATACACATATGCGTATGCAAAGCCACTCTTTTTCATGATGCTTTATTGATTTTCGCGTTACGCAAGCTCCACCAAAACGGTGCAGATCGCATACGGTGCGCTTGTACCACTCGCGCTGTTCCCATTGAAAGCAACGTCACCGATAATGCTCTCATGTACATCGGTATAGTATGCTGCCTTGATCGGCTGCGCAAAGGTCAACGACCAATCGGTCGGCTCAGCACCTACGTTGTGCATGCGCACCACAAAGGCCTTGCCCTGTTCCGAAGTTTTGAGCGCAGTCACGCGCATCTCGCCCTGCACACGCAGCATTTGCTCGCAAAGCTTGATTGTGCCCTCGCGCTTGCCAAGATCAGCAGTACAATAAGAAATGGGATGCACAAATGCATCTGCCATGCGGTACAGTTCGCGATCCCCCTTATCGGGATGGCACACGCCCACACCTATGCGAATGCGATGAATACCGTACTCCGGACACGGATCGGGATCATACGATCCGCGTACCAGCGACAGGGCGATCATGCCCTCGGTATAGCGGAAGCCGTACTTGCTGTCCGAGATCAGCATCAGTGCAGCGCCCTTGTCCCCAAGCGGCACAGCAAAGGATGAAGCAGGCACATCATAATTATACCGTGCACGGTCAACCGTGCCAAAAGGCACGTCAAAGCGGCATTTTTCGGACGCATACGAAAACGGCAGCGCGAAATTCAGCTGCGGCACACTTTTGCCGGGAATACCGATCTCATGGAAATCCACCGTGACCTCATACTGCAAAAATCTGCTATCCTCGTCCAGACGTATCTGCACCTCTAAATGCGACCGCTCGGCAAAATCCAGATAATAGCTGATCAGCTTGCACCGATTTGTGGTATCCGTGCGGTTGATGCGCACGTTTGCGCTCTGTTGGATATTCTCCACCTTCATATAATCGCCCACACGCCAGGAGGTCATATTACGAATCGTACTCTCGGTGATGTGACGGAAATATGCACTGCTGCTGTCCACAAGCACGCTGCCGCTTTCCTTATCGGTCAGAGAGGTCAGCTCAGCAGTTCTGCAATCAAATACCGCCTTGATATACCTGTTTTCCAGCACGATCTCGTCACGCGCGTGGGTATCGGTGCGCTCATACATCAGCGGCACAACGTCTTTGCCCTGCTCGGGTGCGCAATCCAGAATATAGGACGCAAAACCGAACGCAGGCACCTTGACGTGTACTGCAAACTTGCAAAAGGTATGTCCCCAATACCACGTGCCGTCCTGTATGAACTGATGCTCTGTCACCTGTCCGTCGGGCGTTGACCAACGTGCGGTAGCAATATTATAGCTCCAGTCATAGATGGTACAATCGGTGGTACCGTCAAAATCATACTGCGTTGGATTAAAGAAATGCACCAGTCTGCGCATCCCCATGCCGCGCTCGGTAGCAGGCATGCGGTAATAGTTGGTGGGCGAAGTATTATGTCCGACACCGCCCCCCTCGGAGATCGAATCAGGCTCATCCGGGAGTTCAATTCCCGTGGTATCAATGCAGGACGCGATATATCTCATGCCCGCATTGGCATTGGTACCGATATAGGCAAGGCTGTCCTGGAACTTACCCATGGTATGCTCTCTGGTTTCCGGCACACCCGAGCCCGGCAGAATGTCATGGAAATGGTTGAACAAAATGCCCTTCCAAGCCTCGCGAAAGCTCCCTGCAAAATCCATGCCGCCCAGCATAGCTGCCTCGGTGCAGATCGCTTCCGCCTCAAAGGCGCGTGCTTCCCCTATGCGGTTGGCCATTTTGATACGGGATTGCGAGGTATAGCAGCCGTCAAACAAAAAATTCAGCTCCCCCTCAACCACGGGAAGTGTGCTGCGGTACTGCTCCAGCTCTGCAAAAAACGCAGCATAGGTGGAAAACAGAATGGTGGGCATGATAGGCCAGGAAGACATACGCATCAGCCTTTCCACGTCGCGTCTGGTTGGTCCGCCTCCATGATCGCCCACACCGTATACGTTGAGAATGATATTTGCCCCCTGTGCCTTGCATTGCATGGGAATATCCCACATCATGTTTTCTTCAATGGTGGTGTTATACCAGTGTGGCTCGCGGTACACAAGCAGTTCTCCGCCTGCTCTGCTGCGCCACACGTAGGCATTCTGCCCCTGCGTGCCATTGCCGCGGCAATGATAATAATATTTGACACCTCCGGCCGCGCAGATCTCGGGAACAGAAATATTATGTCCAAAGGTATCCGGCTCAAAATCAAAATCAAACGCGCTTGTCGGCAGCTCCAGAAGCGCGGACAGGTAACGTCTTGTATACAAAATATGTCTTGCCAGGGATTCGCCCGAAGCCATGTTTTTGTCGGTTTCCACCCAAGTGGATGCCGTGACCTCCCAACGACCTTCGCGGATTCGCTGCTTGATCTCATCCAACATATAAGGCGCGTATTTTTCCACAATCTCATAGGTTGAAGCCTGCGACTGCCCAAAGGTCAGCTGCGGATACTCCTTCATCAGATTGAGCACTGTGCGGAAGGTATCGACCGTAACAGCCACCGTTTCCTGATACCCCCACATCCAGTTCATATCAATATGCGCATGCGCCACGCTGTGAACGCGATAGGTCTTTGCATCCTTGCTAAGCGGCATGAGCATCTGCTCTGCCTGCAGTGCGGATGCCTTTGTCAGCACCTCACCGTCGCCACGGATCGCCTCGCACAGCCAAAGGATAGCATCCTTCACCGTTTCGTCATACTTTCCATCCAGGGCACGGGAGAGATTGGCAGCATAATTAAGCTGGCTGACAATCCTGGCAGCATACTGTGAGGATCCAAGAAATTTCTGTAACCATTGTAATTCGTTGTACGGGATCATAGCAAAAACCTCCTGATTTCTTATCTGCCTTCATTATATCACATTTTCTGCTCCTGCGTGGGATTCTGTAAAAAAATATTTGCATATTTTTATACTTTTTTTATTTTCGGTGAAACCTTTTGGGTAAAATGGCGTCTATATAGATAGGGACAAATCTTGACACGATTTGACATTTGTGTTATACTGAAATATCTGTTTGGGAAGGGAGATGTGCGCATGAAAAAAGGATACTTCAAGCAACTTGTGCTCAAGGCTGTACAGTTTATTCTCAATCCGCGTCTTTTACTATGCTTTGGCATTGCCTGGATGATCACCAACGGCTGGTCCTACGTCATGCTTGCCATAGGCACGTGGCTTGGCATCCCTTGGATGATCGCGGTTGCCACCGCTTACCTGACTATTTTGTGGCTGCCCTCCCCCGAAAAGATTTTGACATGCGCTATTGCTATCATACTGTTGCGTCTGATCTTCCCCAAGGATAAGCACACGCTGGGCGTGCTGCAGGATATGCGCCGCGCGGCCATTGACGCCTTTAAGAACAGAAAGAAAAAGAAAAAACAAAAGAAAAACGACTCCGAAGACGGAGTCGGGCAAGAAACCGAGTCAAACTGACTCGGTTTCTTTACATTTTTATCATTTTTACACAAGACGCAGCTTTCTCTTAACGACCTCACCGTCAAAGACAATGTACGAATGCGAATCTGCGCCAAAGCCCGCTTTGATCTCATGGCCGTCCAGCATACAGGAAAGCTCGTGCGGGAACTCCGCAACTCCGGTATCCAACAAATCATAGACCATGCTGTTGACCACCAGCTCGTTAACCTTACCCACTCTGCGATAGCAGATATCATAACCCTCAACTTGATATTGCAGCAGTACACGGTTCTTTGTGCTGAAATCCGCCATATGCAGTGCGGGAGAATTGGCCTTGGTGGGCTCGGATTGCTCGGATTGAGCTGCATCCCCATCCTGTTGCATTTGCACTTCTTCTGTGCTCTGCTCGGGAACGGGCACGAATGCTTCTCCGCTGAACTCGGCCGCCTGCGCCTTGACCTCTTTAAGACGGAAATGCGCAATCACTCCACGGATCAGGATGAACAGCACCCATGCATGGAACAGATAATCCATGATGAGATCTACGTGGACGCCGTAATACAAAATCAAAAACAGCGTATCAATCACAAACAAAACCGTGGCCGCGATCATCCAACCGACACGCTTTTTGGAAAGAGCCCAGCAAAGCACGTAAAGTCCCACCGCAATCACGGCAGGCACCAGCATCACGTACAAAAACCACATGGGCATCATATCCGCTTGCGTCACGCCCATTTCTGCGTACTCTTCTGCGGAGAGCATGATCCCCGTCCAGAACGCGCCCTCGGACACCATGGTATACGGAAAAGTGCAAGAAAACAAAAAATAAGTAGAACCGCCAAACACTGCCAGCACGCAGTTGAGCACGGTGAATGCGACGGCAATCAGCAAATTGACACGGGCACTGTTGTACTGCGATTCATACAGCTCACCCTTTGTCATGCTGCGCGCGCCTGTTGTGAATTTTGCCATATAAGACCTCCAAAGCTTTGATATTCTTATGATACTACCAATTGGCCGTTTTGTCAAGCCCGGTGGAAAGTACCCCTTACTTATATAAACGTTTTTTTTACAAAAAAGTTCAACGTTTTTGCAAATTTTTTCAAAAAATTTTTTCTCTCTTCTCATAGTGATTGACAATCGGCCCAAAATGGTATAAAATGAAAGCAACAAAAAAATCCCCTATCAAGGAGGCATGATTATGAAGATCGGTATTTGCGCTCCTCCTCAATACTGGGAGGCAGCAAAAAACACAGGATATGACCACGTAGAGTGGAACTTTTCGGTCACGGCAAGCTACACCGAGGAGCAAATGCAACAATATATTGCGCTCAAGGACTCTCTTGGCTTGCTCGTTCCCTCTTTCAACGGCTTTTTCCCCGGTGGTCACCCCATGTTTGGGGAAGATCGGGCAGGCATTGAGGCATGGGTGCGAGAATACTCCAAGGACGGCTTTGCGCGCGCTGCACGCTTTGGTGTGGACGTTGCCGTGATGGGCTCCGGCTATGCTCGCAACGTTCCCGAGGGCATGGAGCTTGCCGAAGCCAAGGATCGTTTTGCACGCCTGATGTACATTTTAGGCGAGGAAGGCAAGGCGGCAGGCGTTCGTGTTGCCATTGAGCCGCTGCAGGCAAAGGAGACCAATTTCCTGCACACGCTGCAAGAGGGCGCGGAGATCTGCGACATGGTAGGCCACTCCCACGTGGGCCTGACGCTGGACATCTTCCATATCTGGGCAGGCGGTGAACCCTTGTCCAACATTGAAAAATTCAAGCAGTACATTTTCCACGCACACATCGCGCGTCCGCAGGCTGACCGCAAAGCTCCCACGATCGAGGATCTTGCGGATTGCCTTGTTTGGCGTGACGCAATGCGTGCCATCGGATACGACGACAAGATCTCGCTGGAACCGGTATATTCCCCTGACTTTATCGGTGATATCACAGGTGCATATCCCGTACTCAAAGAATTTCGCTAATGGAGGCATATATGGAAAAATTTGTTTATCCCGAAATGCTCAACGTAACCAAGTATGAAGTTTACGGCAAATTGCCCGACCTCTTTACCTTTGACGACGGCACGCGTATGACCTCGCCCGATCAATGGGAAGCGCGCCGTGCTGAGATCTACAAGCAGGCTGTCGAGCTGCAATACGGCACCATGCCCCCCGCGCCCGAGGTGCTGGAGATTGAGGAGCTTTACATTGGTGGCAAGGGACACCTGAACACCTACCGCATCACGGCAGGCACAAAGCAAAAGCAGGTTTCCTTTATTGCCAAGCTGTTTCTGCCCGATTGGGGTGTGCCTACCCCCACTCCCCTGCCTCCCGTAATCGTGGACGGTGACCTTGCCTTCGGTTATGCCTTTGATAAGGAATTTTTACACGCTGCTTTGGACGAGGGTGTGGCATGGATGCTGTTTGACCGCACCGAGCTCGCGCCTGACATTCAGTTCAAGGGACGCGGCATCGGCCCCTTACACGAGGTATATCCCGACTACACCTTCGGTGCACTGGGTGCGTGGGCATGGGGATATTCCCGCTGCGTGGACGCTTTGGAAAAAATTGCGCTGACCAATATGGATTGCGTTGTATTCTCGGGTCACTCGCGCGGAGGAAAAACCGCAGCCCTTGCGGGCGTACTGGACACGCGCGCAGCCATTGTCAATCCGAATGAAACCTGCGCAGGTGCTTGCTCCTGCTACCGCCTGTACCTTGAGGGCGAATACTTGGGCAACAACGACCCCAACCGCGCATTGATGCTGAAAAGGAGCGAACGCCTTTGCGACCTTTGGGCAAACTTTGACTTCTGGATGGGCCCGGATCTCGGCGAATATGCCGACCGCCCCGAGGATCTTCCGTTTGATGCGCACTCGCTCAAAGCAATGGTCGCTCCTCGCACGCTGTTCGTTTCCGAGGCGGCAGGTGACCTCTGGGGCTGCCCCATTGGTTCTTGGCAAACCACGCTGGCTGCTGCCGAGGTATTCAAATACCTGGGCGTACCCGAAAACCTATATTGGTATTTCCGTCCCGGTACGCATGCGCACATGCCCGTAGACGTACAGATGCTTGTCAACATCATCAAACAAAAGACCACGGGCGCTCCCGCAGACGAAAAATTCTTCCACACCTCCTTTGAAGAGCCTGAGCTGATCTTTGATTGGCGTGCACCCGAAAACTGATTTGTGAAAAACCTTATAAAAGCCGAGACTTTGTCCCGGTTTTTTGTGCCTTTGGGAGAACTTGCTGTCACATGGTTGACCTTTGTCGGATTTTGTCTTATAATGAATATGACAAAAAATAACAAGGAGAATTTGCAGCATGAAATTCACCAAGATCCTGGCACTTGCGCTGGTTGCTTTGATGATGCTCTCGATCTTTGCCGCTTGTGAGAACGGCGAACAGAATGAGCAGACCACCGGAGCAGACACACAAGCTCCCACCGAAAACACTACTGAAAACACCACAGAACAGCCTACCGAGAACACAACCGAGGCTGACACCGACGCTCCCGGTGAAGAAACCTCTACCGAGGAATCCACTACCGAGCCCATCGAACCTGCCATTACTACCATCACCATTGCCGAGGCACTTGAGCTTTGCGGTGAGGAAGGCAACATCACCACCGAGAGATACTACATCCGCGCTACCGTCGTTTCGATCACAAACGCTGCTTACGGTGCTATGATCATTGCCGACGAAACCGGTGAAATCCCCGTTTACGGCACTTACAGCGCTGACGGTGAGATCAACTACAGCGCAATGGAAGACAAGCCCTACAAGGGTGACGAGGTTCTGCTCTACTGCATCCTGCAGAACTACAACGGCACCAAAGAAGTCAAGAACGCGCGCTTAATCGAATTCACACACGCAGAGCTTGATATTGACCTTGATGCTTATACCGACATGTCGATAGCTGACGCAAGAGAGGCTGCCAAGGGCACAAAGATCAAGCTGGACGGCGTTGTTGCCCGCATTACCTTTGCAAACGGCTACAAGCCCAACGGCTTCTTCCTGGTTGACGACACTGCATCCATCTACGTATTTGACAGCAACGTAGCACAAAGAGTCAGCATTGGTGACAAGGTCACAGTTGCAGGTGAAAAGGACTACTGGATCCTGGATACCGAGCAAAACAACGCAGCCAACTTTGGCTACAAGGGCAGCTGCCAGATCGCAAACGCTTACTTAGTCGAGCAGGACAGCTCTCAGGATTATGCATTTGACAAGTCCTGGATCACCGAATCCTGCATCAAGGACATTCTGGAAACGCCTGTTTCCGAAAACGTAACCACCACCATCTACAAGGTCAATGCCCTGGTCAAGAGAGTGGATGGCACCGGCTTTACCAACTACTATTTCTTTGATTTGGATGGAGAGACCGGCAACTACACCTATACCCAGTGCAGCGGCGGTGATTTTGAATGGTTGGATACATTTGACGGCAAAATCTGCACCGTTTACATCTCCCCCATTAACTGCAAATCCACTGCAAGCGACTGCTTCTTCCGTTTGGTACCCATTGAGGTCATTGACGAAGGCTTTACCTTTGACGTGGCAAACGCTCCCGCACACGCACTCAAATACTACGCAATGGATCAGTTTGGCACCGAATATGCAGCAGATCCCGCACTTGAGCTGATCACCTCGGTTTCCTCCGAGCTGCTTGGCTTTGAGAACGTTGTGCTGAGCTACGCTTCCTCCGATGACAGCGTACTGAGCTTTGCAACAGAGAACGGCAAGACCGTCATGCACTGCAACGCTCCCGGCACCGTTACCGTGACCGTGACCGCAACGCTTGGCAACATCAGCGCAACCGATACAGTAGAGATCCTTGTCAGTGTTGCGCCTCAGATCGAAGCAGGCAACGTACAGTCCGCCATCAATGCTGCCAAGGGTGAAACCGTCACCGTCAAGGGCATCGTTGGTCCTTCCCTTGTCAACAAATCCGGCTTCTATCTGATCGACGAGACAGGTGTGATCGCAGTTCAGACCTCCGCTGACATCATGGCAACGCTGCAGATCGGTGACGAGGTCGTGCTGAGCGGTGTCCGCCACATCAACATCAAGGATGCCACCACGCACTGCATCGGCCAGACCTGCATCAGCGATGCAACGATCCTTTCCAACACATACGGCAACCATGCATATTCCACCGCTACTTTCGTAACCGATAAGACCTTGAAGGACGTTTACGATCTGGATCCTATGGTGGACTACTCCACTACGGTATTCGTGCTTAAGGCAACCGTGACCGTTGAGGAATCCGCTTACTACTCCAACATTTACCTGACCGATGCAAACGGCACTAAGCTGCGCCTGTACTGCTCCAGCGCAAACCAGTACGGATGGCTCAAGGCATTTGCAGGACAGGAGGTCACAATTGAACTTGCGGCTTGCAACTGGAACGACAAGAGCTACTATACCGGCTGTGTACTCGCAGTTCACACCGAGGACGGCAAGGTTCTCAATACTCTGAACTTTGACGTAAAATAAAAACCAAACAAAAAAGGCTGCACGGCAGCCTTTTTTGTTTGGTGGAAAAATTTATTCCGCATCGCAAGCGCGCAGGAACTTGATGCAGCGCTCAACCTCTTCAATGCCGGTGGGTGTCAGCGTTTCGCTCTCTACAACCATGGGAATGCCCATTTCAATCGCTCTTGCACGCACTGCCTTAACGGGTGCGTCACCCTCGCCAAGCGCCTTGCCCTGGCCGCCCAAGTGGCCATCCTTTAAGTGAATGACGCGCAGGCGATCTGCCAGTCTGTTCATAACCTGGATGGGATCAAGACCTGCGTTGAATGCCCAGTAGGTATCGATCTCAAAGAACACGTTGCATCTCTTTTCCAGCTCGGAATGAATGGTGGAGCCCCAGGGCATGACCACGAACTCATGCGAATGGTTATGATAGCCAACCTCAATGCCTGCCTCTGCCATCTTGGGGATCGCAGCATTGACGATAGCTGCAAAGCGGTCGATCTTTTCCAAGGTGCTCAGATCCTCACCGGGAATGATAAATTTTGTGTTTCCGATGGTCTTGTGATACGCAATGGTCGCATCAATGTTCTCAGGGAGCAGCTCAGCCGTGCCGGAGTGTGTGCCTGCGCAAGTCAGACCGTACTTTTCCTGCCATGCGGCAACCTGCTCGGCACTGTGGCCGAAAAATCCTGCATACTCAACAGAGGAATAGCCCAGAGCGGCAACTGCCTTGAGCGCGCCCTCCAGATCAGCACCCGTCATATCGCGAACGCTGAATAATTGCAAACCGTATTCCATGTTCATAACAATTCTCCTTTTTTATGTAAAATTGATTATACCAAATCCTCAAAGGGCATTCTGATGCCCATCTGCTCCAACTGCCTGCAATAGTCCTTGACACGCTCGGGCAGATAATCGCACACGCGATGCCCATCAAAGCCCACGCTGACCTCAACGCCCGCGCGGCGTACGATCTCCTGCTGCTCGGGGCTTTCAAAGAAATCCAGCATGTACTGATGCTGTCTGTAATTGTGCGTGGGATCATAGCTGACGTTCATTTCCCAGAAAATGCCGCGCTCGGCCATCTTCTTGAAAAAGTCGTAAGGCTCATAGCCGATCTTTTTTGCAAAGGCAAACAGGTCGGTATGTGCCACGCCGGCCTTGCATCCGCACCGCTCGGCAAAGCCAAACAAATCCCCCTTTGCCACCGATTGCTCGATCGCATCGATATTCTCGATCAGGCAGTAATCAAAGAACGAGATGTCGTCGTTATCGCCAATCGGATAGCGGAAGCGATCCAGCGTACAGATCTCAATGCCGCGCAGCACCGTGATCTGATCCTTATACTTCTCGCGCAAGAGATTGATATGGTCATAATAGCGCTGCAGGCAGCGGTAATGATCCTCGCCAAGCTCCTGGTTCTGATAAAAGAACACGTCAAGTCGCTGGCAGCACACGCCATAGTTGTGATCGGTGATACCGATCAATTTAAGTCCGCCCGCAATCGCGGCCTCGACCACCGCCTCGGGCTTGTCCGCACCGCAGAATGAATAATAAGTATGCGAATGAAGATCCTGTAGCATGCTTTACCTCCGCACTGTCATGGTTTCCTGTTACGTTCATTATAGCACACTCCCTCGCCCTCGTCAAGGAAATTCCCATTGTTTTTTTGCATAGAATATATTGATTGACGTTGACTTGGAGGTACACATGAAGCATAACGAGCATCACACGGGAGATTTTTTTCGCACAGCGTCCTGTATTCAGGCACGGCAATGGGCAAACGCTGCCCGACATAAATATTTTGCAAGCGTACTACGCATCGCAGCCCCGCGCCCCGCGGCTGTTTTTGAGCAGCTGGGTGAGCATAATTTAGCGCACGCAGACCGCATGTCCGCTCTGATATGGGAGCGCGGGGGCGATCCCGGGCTGCAGGTGCGCTTCAACACGCCCAAGGTCTATCTTGGCGACGACGCGCACTCACGAGCCCCCGTGGTGGTGCGACGTGCCATCAATCAATCGGTCACCGAGCTTGGCGAGGTGCTGCACATGTACAAGCAGCTGCAAAAGGACGATGACACAGGTGAGATCGATGCCATGATCGCGCAAACAGAACGGCAGATCACCGATCTTTACGAACTGTTTGAACTGTACCGCAATGCATAAAAAACGCCCTATAAATCTTAATATCTTAAATCTGCCCCCATACGGGGGCTTTTGCATTGACATCGTTTTTTTCTTGTGCTATGATGAGGATAGTCAAAAATCAAGGAGGAAAATGATATGCAGCTCTGGTCGTCTGCTCATTTGAAAACTCTGCTGCCGGCGCTGATCGTCATGGTGATTGTGACCGTGCTTTTGCGCCTTATCTTAAAGGACAAGCCCTTACGTGTCCGTATGATCCCTTTGCAGATCATCGCGGTCGTGCTGCTTTTGCTGGAGATTGGTAAGCAGACCGTTTCCTTTATCAAGGGCTACGATCTTTACCACATTCCCCTGCACTTTTGCTCGATCATGCTGGTAGCGCTGCCCATCATGGCCTTTTACCGCGGCAAGCATGCACAGCTCATATCCGGTGTCGCCTGCGGGCTGACCGCTGCCGTCTTTTTGCTGACCGTGATCTACCCCTGTCTGATCTACTCGGCCTGGGATATTGAAAATTACTTTGAGAGCTATTTTGCATTCCACACGGTCACCTTCCACAATCTCGTGCTGTTTGCTTTTATGCTTATGCCTGCGCTGCAGCTGCATACCCCCGGCAAACATGAGGTGCGCTGCTCAGCCATTTTTATCGGCATATATTGCATCGTGGCAGCGATTGCATCCCACGTGCTGAAAACCAACTACAATAACCTTTATCAGTGCAATATTGCTCCTTTGGAAAACGTGCGCCTCACCGTACAGGGCATCATCGGCTACGCGCCCACGCAGATCCTTTACGTGCTTGTGGTTACCTGCCTTGACATTGCGTTCGTCATCGGTGCCTATTACTTCTACCGCCTGTGCCGCAAGCTGCTTGGCAAAAAGCAGATGCCCAACTGAACAAATTTGCCCCGACACCCGTACACCGTACAGATGTCGGGGATTTTTCATTGACAAACAGGACTTTGTATGCTAAAATCAAAAAGAAAAAAGAATCTGTCAGGGAGGAATAGCCATGCATTCTTATCTCTATCACTACGACGTATATCCCAAAGCATTCCTTGGGGACCGTGAAACCACCGTAACCATCCGGCCGCTGGGTTCTCACGCAGCATTTGCGCAGGGACACGAATACACCGTACACGTACGCAAGGTCAACCACGCCGCGCCCTATCACTACCCCGAATATACGGGCCGCAGCACACAGAAAGTTACACCGGACGGGGATGGTTGTCTGCGTATTACTGCCTATTTTGAGGGTGAGGGCGAGCATTACATCCGCATCTGTAACGCGCCCGACGCCAACCCCTTTGAGCAGTTCTCCGTATATTCTCTGGCCGAGGATATGACAGGCAGATACCCTTACAGAGGCGACCTGCACCTGCACACCTGCCGCTCGGACGGATCACAAGCCCCGGAAGTGGTTTGTGCCAACTACCGCGGCAACGGATATGACTTTACGGTCATTTCCGACCATTTCCGCTACTATCCCTCTCTTGAGGCAAAGGCCTATTGGAAAGACCTGACTGACTTGACAATCGTGCAGGGCGAGGAGATTCACCTGCCCCACAATGACGTACACTACGTAAATTTCGGTGGAAAATTCAGTGTCAACGCGCTTCTCACACCCAACACCAATCAGGAGAAGAACGGTGACGATCCCGCATGGCGCACCTCTGAAGGAGCAGACGCCCCCGCCCCCATGACACACGAGCAGTTTTCTGCCATGATTGAAGAAAGAGCGGCCAAGGTAGACCGTGAAAAGCACTCGGAACGCATGAGCTTTGCCGTGTTGGAATGGATATACGAGCAGGTGCAAAAAGCCGAGGGCTTGGGCATTTTCCCGCATCCTTATTGGATTTCCGACATGATGCAGCTACCCGAGGACTACACCTATTACGTCTACGAAAAAGCCCCCTTTGATGCTTTTGAGGTGCTTGGCGGTGAAAATTATTTCTCACATAATGGATTCCAGACCGCGCTTTACTATGAAATGAAGCAAAAGGGCATTGATCATCCCGTGGTAGGCAGCACCGACAGCCACAACTCGATTGCCGAGCAAAACCGAAACGCGCTGATCTGCTCCACCATCGTGTTCGCGCGCGAAAATGAGCGCCCATCCCTGATTGACGCCATCAAGCAGAAATACTCGGTGGCTGTGGACACCATCAGCACCGAATACCGCATAGTTGGTGACTTCAGATTGCAAAAATATGCTTGCTTCTTAATGGAGCACTATTATCCCCTTCACGATGCGGCTTGCGCTGCCGAGGGATATTACATGAACAAATATATTGCGGGAGATCCTCGCGCTGCTGCTGTACTGCGCGCTATGAAGGGACAGATCCCGGAGATGATCCACAAATATTTTACACTGTAAGGGGACGCATATGAGAGCATATCTGGTAGAATTTTTCAAGGAATTTTCATACACGCAAGCCGATACCGAGGCACTGCTGACAGCCTATGATAAAATCATGGCCAACGAGCAGGCAAGCTCTTGCTTTTCCGCAGCTCTTGCCGCTTATGACGCGGATCAGAACTGCGATTATGGCACCGCCATGCATCAAGCCAGAAAAGCAGGCGACGCAGTGGGCATACACAACTATCAGGCCGAGCTTTTGCTCTTTATCTGCTTTTCTCGCAAGCTGCTTTCGCGCTATGCCGAATGCGGTCTGCCTCGCGAGATCTGGCACAACAGCATGCTGGATCTGCGATACAAATTAGAGGAGTGCCAAGCGGTCTGCGGCATTTGCGGCTCATTTGTGGCAGGCTGGTTCCCCGGATTTTTCAATCTCACCCGCTTCGCGCTTGGTCGCTTACAGTTTGAAATACACGAATTTGACAATGATTACAAGGCGGGCGAGCTGATCATTGCTAAGGGCAGCAAGGCCATCAATATGCATATCCCCCGCTCGGGCGAGCCGCTCTCCAAACAGCTTTATGAGGATGCTTTTGCCCGCGCCAAGGAATTTTACAAGGGGACCTTCCCCACAGAGCAGCCCGTTCCCTTCGTGTGTCATTCATGGCTGCTCTATCCGGAAACGGCTAATTTCGTGCCCGAACATCTAAACACCTACAAATTCCTCTCGGAATTTACCATTATGGAAAGCCATTACAACGACGGGGAGGATCTTTGGCGTCTGTTTGACACCATGGAGCGTCATCCCGACCGCTTACCCGCCGACACCTCGCTGCGTCGCGCATTTGTTGCGCATTTGAAAAATGGAGGACGCGTAGGCTGGGGACTCGGCATATTGTTCAGATAAATCTGAACAATATGCCAACTCCGTGCGCCCATGGCGCGCGGAATATCACTTTGGCGAAGCCAAAATATCACTGCGAAGCACAGCTGAGCAATATCACTTTGGCGAAGCCAAAATATCACTGCGAAGCACAGCTGAGCAATATCACTTTGGCGAAGCCAAAATATCACTTTGAACCGGGAGCAGCTTATGAGAGAATACCTACAACAATTCTTGACAGACTTTGCATACACCGCTGACGACGCAAAGTTTCTTCTTGAGGAATACGACACGGTCATGGCGCACCCCGAGGCAAAGGAGCAATTCGAGAGTGCGATCGCGACCTACAAAGCCAACATTGACTGCGACTACAATGCTCTGACCGCGCAGAGCAAAAAGGCGGCGCGGCTTGCAGGCGTACACAATCACACCACCGATTTGTTGCTGTTTATTTGCCTTTCAAAGCATTTGCGCAAGCTTTATGCCGAGCGCGGAATCGACGACGCGATCTGGCACGACTCTATGCTGGATCTGCGCTACAAGCTTGAAGAGTGTAAGCTCGTGCGCGGAGTGCGCGGCATGTTCGTGGCATTCTGGATGCCCGGTTGGTTCAAAATGACCCGCTTTGCATTGGGACGCTTGCAGTTTGAGATCGTGGATTTTGGGCGCGAATACCAAAAGGACGGCATTGTTCTCGGCAAGGAAAGCAAGGTGCTCAACATGCACATTCCGCGCAGCGGCCGGCCACTCTCAAAAGAGCTTTACGAGGAGTCATTTACGCGCGCCAAAGAGTTTTTCCGCGATCAGCTACCCGATGGGCCTGTGCCATTCGTGTGCCATTCATGGCTGCTGTATCCGCGTATGACCGAATTCGTGTCCGAGAAAAGCAACGTGCGCCGCTTCATGGAGGAATTCGAGATCCTTTCCTGGGACGACTCGGACGGTGAGAGCCTTTGGTGCCTGTTTGACACAGCCGAGCGCAACCCCGACCGCCTACCCACCGACACCTCGCTGCGCCGCGCGTTTGTAGGCCGGTTGAAAAGCGGCGGCAGAGTCGGTTGGGGGTATGGGATTTTGTTCAGATAATTTTTATCTTTCATGAGAAGTTGCCCGTATAAATATGCTCTCCCCTTGATAAAAAAAGATCCCAAAGTAACTTCCTTGGCGGAATTTACTTTGGGATCTGCTTTTTCACTTGAAAATCTACCTTTCCCCTTGAAATCATTGACATTTTTCGCGATATGTGATATAATGAATTAATTATTTTTATTATCCCATAAGGAGTTATTTTATGGTCATTACCGACATTTTAGATAACAATGCCAAGCTCTATGCAAACGAGGTGGCATTGGTCGAGATCAACCCCATGTTTGAGCCGCAAAGCCGCATTACCTGGCGCGATTATGCACTCATGCAGCCCGAGCCCGGTCAGCCCTTCCGCCGCGAGATCACTTGGGAGCAATTCTGGAAGAGAGCCAACCGCTTTGCCAATCTCCTGCTCAGCCGCGGTTGCCGCAAGGGCGACAAGGTTTCGATTCTGATGATGAACTCGATCGAGTGGCTGCCCATCTATTTCGGCATTCTCAAGGCGGGTGCTGTTGCCGTTCCGCTCAACTACCGCTACACCGCAGATGAGATCAAATATTGCCTTGACAAGTCCGACAGCTCCATGGTCATCTTCGGCCCCGAATTCATCGGCCGTATGGAGGCCATCAGCGATCGCATCCCGCGCGTACGCCATCTCTTTTACGTAGGCGAGGATTGCCCCGCATTTGCGGACAGCTACGACAAGATGATCGCATACTGCACCTCGCGTCAGCCCGATATCTCCTTGTCCGAAAGCGACGACGCTGCCATTTACTTCTCTTCCGGCACGACTGGCTTCCCCAAGGCCATCCTGCATGCGCACCGCTCTCTGACCCATGCCATGCTGACCGAGCACAACCACCACTCGCAAACGCACGACGACGTGTTCCTTTGCATTCCGCCCCTTTACCACACGGGCGCAAAGATGCACTGGATGGGCAGCTTTTTCGCAGGCGGCAAGGCCGTGCTGCTCAAGGGCGTCAACCCCGAATGGATCTTAAAGGCTGCATCCGACGAAAAATGCTCGATCGTATGGCTTTTGGTACCGTGGGCGCAGGACATTCTGGACGCGCTGGAGAGAGGCGAGCTGAAGCTTTCCGATTACGACCTTTCCGCTTGGCGTTTGATGCACATCGGTGCGCAGCCCGTACCGCCCTCCCTGATCAAGCGTTGGCTGGAGGTATTCCCGAACCATCAATACGACACCAACTATGGCCTGAGCGAATCCATTGGCCCCGGCTGCGTACACCTTGGCGTGGAAAACGTGGACAAGGTTGGCGCAATCGGCAAAGCGGGCTTTGGATGGAAGACCTGCATCATCGACTCCCACGGTGCAAGCGTTGCACGCGGTGAGGTGGGTGAGCTTTGCGTCAAGGGTCCCGGTGTGATGAACTGCTATTATAACGATCCCGAAGCCAGCGCAGAGGTACTGCGCGACGGCTGGCTGCTCACCGGAGATATGGCCATGGAGGATCCCGACGGCTTTATTTACTTGGTTGACCGCAAAAAGGACGTCATCATCACGGGTGGCGAGAACCTCTACCCAGTGCAGATCGAAAATCACATTCGCGCGCACGCTGCCGTCAAGGACGTGGCAGTCATCGGTTTGCCGCACGAGCGTCTTGGCGAGATCGCAGCAGCGATCATCGAGTGCAAGGAGGGCTGCAGCGCAACCGAGCAGGAGATCGAAGAATTCTGCGCAACGCTGCCGCGCTACAAGCGTCCGCGTAAGATCATTTTCGCAACCATCCCCCGCAACCCCACAGGCAAGATCGAAAAGCCCAAGCTGCGTGAGCAATACTGCGGCGGCAGCCTTGTGGAAAAGCAAATTTCGCACTGATAAGGAGATTCTTTACATATGTCTAAAAAGCTTATGCTCGGAAATGCAGCCGTTGCACGCGGTGCATACGAAGCAGGCGTGCGCGTGGTATCCTCTTACCCCGGCACACCCAGCACCGAGATTACAGAAAGCATTGTGCAATACCCCGAGATCAACGTTGAGTGGGCTCCCAATGAAAAGGTGGCTGCCGAGGTTGCCATTGGTGCTGCCATTGGCGGCGGACGCGCCATGACCTGCTGCAAGCACGTTGGTCTGAACGTCATGGCCGATCCCTTCTTTACCGCCTCCTACACGGGCGTGAATGCGGGACTGGTGATTGCCGTGGCAGACGATCCCGGCATGCACTCCTCGCAAAACGAGCAGGATTCCCGTCATTATGCAAAGGCTGCAAAGCTGCCCATGCTGGAGCCCTCGGACTCCTCGGAATGCTTGGAATTCACCAAGCTGGCCTTTGATCTCTCCGAGCAGTTTGACACCCCCGTGATGCTGCGTCTTTCCACGCGCATCTCCCACTCGCAAAATCCCGTAGAGCTCAGCGAGCGCCAAGAGGTCGCGCTCAGGCCCTACGAAAAGAACATTCCCAAATACGTGATGATGCCCGCCAACGCTATCGGCAAGCACGTCACGGTCGAGCAGCGTCATCTGAAGCTTGTACAGTACGCAGAAACCTCTCCGCTCAACGTCGTTGAGGACAACGGCTCTCGCATCGGTGTGATCGTATCCGGTACAACGCACCTGTATGCGCACGAGGCGCTGGGCAATTCTGTCAACTACTTAAAGCTTGGCATGGTCTATCCCCTGCCCGAGCAAAAGATCAAGGATTTCGCTGCATCGGTTGACACGCTTTGGGTGATTGAAGAATTGGATCCCTTTATCGAGGAGCATTGCAAAAATCTCGGCGTCGAGGTCAAGGGCAAGGAATGCTTCACCCTGCTTGGCGAATACACGCCTGCCATGATCCGCACCGCGGTGCTTGGCACGCCCAACCCCGAATACGTTGCACTTGACGCGCCTATCCCCGCGCGTCCCCCCGTCATGTGTGCAGGATGCCCCCACAGAGGCACCTTTTACGTACTCAAAAAGCTGGGGCTGACCGTTTCGGGCGACATTGGCTGCTACACGTTGGGCGCGGTTGCTCCCCTTGCCTCGGTGGACACCACCATTTGCATGGGCGCATCGGTCAGCGCGGCATTCGGCATGGCCAAGGTGCGCGGTGAGGAGTTCAACAACAAGCTGGTCAGCGTGATCGGTGACTCGACCTTTATTCACTCGGGCATTACCGGCTTGATCGATATCGTTTACAACAAGGGGGCTAACACGGTCATCGTGCTGGACAACTCGATCACCGGCATGACAGGTCACCAGCAGAACCCCGCTATGGGCAAGACCATCCGCGGTGAGGATACCCGTGCTGTTGACCTTGTTGCGCTTTGCCATGCCGTTGGCGTGGATCGCGTACGCGTGGCCGATCCCTTTGATCTGAAAACCTTTGAGGCGGTCGTGCGCGAGGAAATCGCGGCTGACGAGCCCTCGGTCATTATCGCGCAACGTCCCTGCGCCCTGCTCAAGCACGTCAAATACACGGGACATTGCGAGATCAACGATAAATGCAAAAAATGCAAAATGTGCATGAAGCTGGGCTGTCCTGCCATCTCGGTTTTGGCAGACGGTTCGGTTAAGATCGATACCACACAATGCAACGGATGCGGACTTTGCCTGGGCGTTTGTCCCTTCGGTGCAATTGAGAAAAAGGAGGACTGACCATGAATAACGTGAACATTATGATCGTTGGCGTAGGCGGTCAGGGTACTCTGCTTGCCAGCCGCATTTTGGGCAATGCCATTCTCTCACTCGGCTATGACGTCAAGGTTTCCGAGGTACACGGCATGTCGCAGCGCGGTGGCAGCGTGGTCACTTACGTCAAATACGGACAAAAGGTCTATTCCCCCATCATTGACAAGGGCGAAGCCGATATCATTCTCGCGTTTGAGCAGCTGGAGGCGCTGCGCGCGCTTCCCTACCTCAAGACAGGCGGTAAAATGATCGCCAACACGCAAAAGATCAATCCCATGCCGGTCATCACCGGTGCGGCTGCTTATCCGGAAGGCATTCTTGATACGCTTGCCTCCAAGGTGGATCTGACCGCGCTTGACGCACTGGCTATGGCAAAAGAAGCAGGTAACACCAAGGCAGTCAACGTGGTACTGATGGGCGTGATGGCCAAAAACACCAACATTCCTTACGACACGTGGATCAAATCCGTTCGTGAATGCGTGCCCGCAAAATTCTTGGAAGCAAATCTGCGCGCCTTTGACGCAGGATATCATTACGGTACGGAGGCTTGACATGAAGCAGACCACCGCTCCCGTTTGGAAAAAAATACTGATCATTGCATACGTCGTTCTCTCGCTTTGCGGCTTTGCAGCAATTCTGATCATCCCAGCCTCGCGCGAGATCTTCAAAACGCTCTCCTCTACCCACCCATATCTCATGGGCTTTGCCAAATTTGCCGTCCTTGCCACGGCAGGTGAGCTTTTGGCAGTTCGTCTTGCCAAGAAAGAATGGACGCTGCCTTCCTACGTTTGGGCAAGATTTCTGATCTGGGGTCTTATCGGTGTATGGATCACATACATGATGAAGATCTTCGGTGCAGGCGTGGACGGACTGATGGCGCAAGGCCTTCTCCCTTCTGCGCAAAATTCCCTTTTGAACAGCTTTATCAAGGCATTCTTTATCAGTGCCACTATGAATCTCTCCTTTGGACCGACCTTTATGGCTCTGCACAAATGCTCGGATACCTACCTTGACATACGAGCCACGGGCAAGAGAAAAATCAGCCTTGTAAACGTCATTCACAAGGTTGATTGGGAAAAGTTTGCATCCTTTACCCTGCTTAAAACCGTACCGCTCTTCTGGATCCCCGCGCACACCGTAACCTTCATGCTCCCTGCCGAATATCAGGTAGCAGCGGCGGCACTGCTTTCGGTTGCACTGGGCATCATCCTCAACCTCAAAAGAAAAAGCAAATCATAAACAAGGAGAATTCAAATCATGGCTATCAGAAACCCGGAAATCGAATGCATGCCTCGCGAGCAGATCGTCGCGATGCAAAACGAGCGCCTGGTGAATCAGGTCAAGCGCTGCTACGAAAAGGTGGAGTGCTTCCGCAACAGAATGGATGAGTTGGGACTGACTCCCGATGACGTGCATGGCGTTGAGGATCTGCACAAACTCCCCTTCTCCTACAAAAGTGACCTTCGAGATTACTACCCCTTCGGCCTTTTCGCAACACCCATGTCCGAGATCGTGCGTGTACACGCGTCTTCCGGCACGACCGGTAAGAGAATCGTGGTCGGCTACACGAGAAACGACCTGGATATCTGGTCCGACTGTGTCGCCAGAATGATGGAGGCTGTGGGACTTACCGAGCAGGATATCGTGCAGGTATCCTATGGCTACGGCCTGTTTACGGGCGGCCTTGGCGCACACGGCGGCGGTGAGATGCTGGGTGCAACCGTGATTCCCATGTCCTCGGGCAATACCTCCCTGCAGATCCAGACCATGGTTGACTTTGGCTCGACCGCACTTTGCTGTACCCCCTCCTACGCCCTGTATCTTGGCGAGGAGATCGAGCGTCTTGGTCTGAAGGATCAGCTCAAGCTCAAAGCAGGCATTTTCGGTGCAGAACCCTGGAGTGAAGACATGAGATTGCAGATTGAAGATAAGCTTGGTTTGAAAGCTTACGACATTTACGGTCTTTCCGAGATCCTTGGCCCCGGTGTGGCTTGTGAGTGCGAATGCCAGGCAGGCATGCACGTATGGGAGGACCACTTTATCCCCGAGATCATCGATCCCGACACCTGCGAGGTGCTCCCCGAGGGTCAGGCAGGTGAGCTGGTATTCACCACCATCACCAAGGAAGGCTTCCCCCTGATCCGTTACCGTACCCGCGATATCTGCTCGCTCAACTACGAAAAGTGCGCTTGCGGCAGAACCCACGTACGTATGCGTAAGCCCAGCGGCAGAAGCGACGACATGCTGATCATCCGCGGTGTCAACGTATTCCCCTCTCAGATCGAAGAGGTGCTGCTCAAGGTCAGTGGCGGCGATATCACCCCCAACTACCAGATCGTGGTTGACCGCGTCAACAACACCGACACCTTTGACGTGAACGTAGAAATGAGCGAAACCTTATTTGCCGATGATATCCGTTCGATCGAGGCAGTCGAAAAGCGTATCACCTCGGGGCTGCGCGATATGCTGGGCATTTCCGCCAAGGTACACTTGGTCAACCCCAAGACCATTGCACGCAGCGAGGGCAAGGCCAAGCGCGTGATCGACAACAGAAAATACTAAAAAGGAGCGTAACGAAATGAAGGTAAAGCAGCTTTCCGTATTTATTGAAAACCGCAAGGGCAATCTCGCCCCCGTACTGGCACACCTTTCGCGCGGCGGTGTGGATATCAGCGCGCTCTCTTTGGCCGACACGTCCGATTTCGGCGTACTTCGTCTGATCGTGGACAAGGTAGAGCTTGCACAGCAGATCCTTTCCGAGGATGGCGTGATCGTCAAGGTCACCGAGGTACTGGCCGTGGTTATGAACGACCATCCGGGCGGTGCTGCCGAGGTGGTTTCTACCCTTGCCGAAAATCACGTCGAGATTGAATACATGTATGCCTGCGCAGGCAAAACGCTTGGCAAGGCACTCATGATCGTGCGCGTAGACGATCCCGAAAAAGCCGAAGCTGTCCTTTGCGAAAAGGGCTTTGGCGACACCAAGGCAAACGAGATTTACAGAATTTAATTCAGATAACAGAAAAAATCCTCCGCAATGCGGAGGATTTTTTCAATTTTACAGATATTTTGCGGGAGGCGCCTCCCCTACACAGATGCAAACATCCATTTTCCGTAGGAAAGGGGTTTCCCCCCCGCATTTTCTTATTCTCCGCCAAATACGCGAAGGCACACAAGATATACAATCAGGAAAAGAGAGAGCGGAATTGCACTCAGGACAACACGTAGCAATACTCTCACCCATTTGTGCGGAATCCTTTTGATCCCCTCAAAGGCATCATCGAACAGCGGCTCAAACGGCTGGAAGATCACCTCTAATATGCACCCTATAAGATCTTCCATAAAATCGTCAAATCTCCCTTCTCTTCTTGCACACCGCTCCTGCCGCCATGGCAACAGCCAATACCGCTACGGGTGCTGCCACGGATTTGCATCCGCCCTGTTCGGAACCTTCGCTCTCGCTCTCGGCAGGTGCATTTGTTGCGTCTTCTGTGGGTGCAGAGGTTTGCGCTTCG
>JAFTLD010000045.1 GCA_017452945.1 Clostridia bacterium
ATTTTATTAGCTCGCTAATAAAATCGACCGCACACTTTTGCTTTTTTGTCAACCCCTTTTTCAAAATTTCTTTAACTTTTTTGCAAAAAAAGAGCCAAGTCCATTTCTGAACTTGGTTCTTTTCTTAACTTAATGACATTGCCCTCGGGTGTCCTTTTTGCCGGGGATCTCTTGATTAAATCGGGCTGAACGCGCCCAAATGCAGCAAATCCCGTTCGTATTCGCCCTATGATTGACAAATCACCGCTTTTATGCTATACTACCCCTGAAAAGAAAGGCGGTAGAATGAAGAAATGGATTTGAAGAATAAAACAATATTATTTTTGGGCTCCTCTGTTACGTATGGCAGCGCTGCGCAAGGTCGTTCATTTGTTGACATCATGAAAGACGCTTATGGTGCCACTTGCATAAAAGAAGCCGTTTCAGGCACTACGTTGGTCGACTTGGATGAACAATCTTACGTTTCGCGCCTGAAGGCAATAGACAAAGACATAAAGGTAGACTTATTTATTTGTCAGCTTTCTACCAATGACGCAGCAAGAGATCTTGAATTGGATGACATTCAAGATGCTATTTGTTGTATTCTGGACTATGTGGAAAACACCTTTGGCTGCCCGATCATTTTTTATACAGGCACATATTTCAAAAGCGAAAAGTACGCAAGCATGATCGAGCTTTTGTATGGCTTGAAAGAAGAATACAGTTTTCATATTCTGGATCTTTATCACGACGAGGATATGCAAAACGTCAGCAAAGAAGATTATGATCGGTATATGAACGATCCCATCCATCCTACTTTTTTAGGATACAAAGAATGGTGGACTCCGAAATTCGTTGACTTTTGCCATCAAATTCTTTCGGGGACACCGATCCCCGCAAAAACTGATTGACACTTTACCTGATGTATGTTATACTGAAGTATCATAAAATATAAATCAAGAAAAGGAGCTGATTATTATGTCTGCAACCGTATATTTTACAATCACACAAAAAACAAAACTAAATATGGATAGGAGATATAATGATCAAACTACAAGGAAAAAGAAACTCCGCAATCGTTTTTGCCGATAAGCTCGACAAACCTACCAAAACGCAGATATCCGAGCTGTTGCGCGAGGAAGCGTATGCGGACAGTAAAATTCGCATCATGCCCGATACACATTCGGGAAAGAACGTTGCCGTCGGCACGACCATGACCGTCAAAAACAGAATTGCGCCCTCTCTTGTGGGCGTGGATATCGGATGCGGCATGGAAGTTGTATTTTTGAAAGAGCACGAGCTGGATCCCCAAAAGCTGGACGAGGTCATACATTCCCTTGTTCCCTGTGGCACCAAAATACACGATATTCCGCAGGCTTCATTTGATCTTGATGCCTTGCGTTGCAAGGGCAGCGTCAATTCGGAGCGGGCACTGAGAAGCATTGGAACGCTTGGGGGCGGAAACCACTTCATAGAGGTGGATCGGAAAGAGGACGGCGGGCTTGTGCTTGTCATCCATTCCGGTTCGCGGCAGCTTGGCAGCGACGTTGCAACTTATTACCAAGATCAGGCATACCGATACCAATGCAAAAAGCAGAGAAAACGAGCGCGTCAGAGCTATTACGATGACGTGGACGCAGGCATGTTTCGGGGCAAAAAATCAAGCCAAGGCACCGTGAACGTAAAGCGGGAAACCGCGATACTTGAAGGCAGCTTACTGGAGGACTACCTGCACGATCTTGACGTGGTGGTTGCCTTTGCCGATCTGAACAGACGCACGATTGCAAAGCTGATCTGTGAAAATATGGGACTGACCGTAGCGGATCGTTTCGCATGCATTCACAACTATATTGATACCGAATATATGATCCTGCGCAAGGGGGCGATTTCGGCTCGTCTTGGCGAACGCGTGATCATTCCCCTCAACATGCGGGACGGTGCAATACTGGGAACGGGAAAAGGAAATCCCGACTGGAATTTCTCGGCTCCCCACGGAGCAGGTCGCGCCTGCAGTCGAACGGATGCCAAATATGCATTTACCGTTGAGGAATTCAAGCGGGAGATGGAAGGCATCTATACCACGACCGCTCAAGAAGGCTCACTTGACGAATGTCCCATGGCCTATAAAGCCCCTTCTCGGATAATTGAATTCATAGGCGAGACGGTATCGGATTACCAGATCATCAAACCGATATATAACTTCAAATCCTGTTGATAAAAATAGCATATATTTCAGGAGGTAATTATGGCAATGGAATCTGTTCTGCATGATGTTTCTCAACGCAATGGTGAGATATGCATCTCTTATTACTGCGTTGAAATGCCTGAATTTATTTTTTCATATTCATTTGATGCGGAAAATTCAGATAAGCTTATCAATCAATTGCAAAAAAAAAACAACAAGGCTCGCTTTGGGATATGATTGAAGCAGGATTTGGGAAAGACTTCCATGTTCGTGCATTTATGAAGTTTTGCAAAGCTCATGATATCCAATACGAAGGTTCCGAAGAATTGATAATATAAAGAAAAATGCCAAAATAACAGACCAAATGTGTGCAACAGCAGCAGAAAGGTGACGGAAAGATGCGCAGAAAAAGTGACAAAGAGATCAAAAAAGAAAATGCCATGCTTTTAGTTGTGGGCATACTCTGCATACTTGTCGGGCTCTTTATGCTTACGCTGCCGCTGATGCACGCGACCTCCTATCAAGAGCTTACCGAAGCCCAAGTCACCATCAAGAAATTTGATCGTCATTACGGTGGTGGGAAGTTTGCTTCTTACGATTATATCGTCACAGAGGACGGTGACGTGTTCAACGTCACGGGAGAATACAGCCGCGCAGAGCTTGAAGGGCTGCTGTCCCCCGGCACGGCTGTGACCATCAAATACAGCACAAACCGCATTTTGCCGTTCAAGCAATACGCCGAGGAAATGACGGTGGACGGGCTGACGGTAGTTGCGTACAACAATCACAAGCCAATTGATTGGACAGGTTCCGTCATTTTCTGCATCATCTTTTGCCTGTTGGGCGTGGCGCAGATCATCGGATACTGTTTGCTTATCCGCAGAAATCGCAAAATGCAGGAAAAGAGAGATGCACGAATCATTAGAAAATACGGAAAGACAGACAAAGGAGGTTAACATGGGCATTTATCAAAACGACGAGAAATATCTGCAAATGTCTGCTGAGCAATTAGCCGCGCTGCCCGATGAAGAATTCTTCTGGGCTATTATGATCAGAACCGAGCGCCGCGTAGACGGCTTTGAGGATTGGGCAGAGGGTGTGAACGCGCTCAACCCCTATCAAAAGGTATTTTACTCGGTAAACTGGCTGGATACCGAGGTCAACAACGGAGGGCTTTGCCAGTTCTTTATCAACTCCAGCCGTATGGTTGCACCACTTATGAGCGAATATCTGGGAACCGTTGGCGCAAATCAACACCAAAAGCTGTTTGACGAATTCATTGAAACAAACGACATCGATCTCGCAGACCTTTCTTCCTTTGATTCTGAAGATTGGGAAGAGGTTGACGCGCAATACGACAGATACCCATTTGACGATTTTGACGACGCGTATTACGACATGGAACCGCTGGAGACCTATCTTACCAAATACGCAAGAGAAAATTTGGCGCAGTTCTGACCTTGGAAGCCGTATGTAGTTTGTACCGGGCAAGGAGGAGTACCTACATACGGCTGATCTCTGCCGATTCTCGCGAGTACAATAATGAAAATTCCTATTTTATAATCTTTCAAAACGTATCAAAAATCAAGCTGTCCGAAATATCCTACCCTTTCCAAATTTGCGGATTTGAGATATTGGATTACAGCTCTCGCGGTTATCAAAACGATTCCCGTTTTTTTGTGAATGACTACGAAGACGGAAAGCTCTCGTTTTACTGCGAGGATTTCGAAATTTTACCTGCAAACAGATAAAATCGCAGCGTCTGTTTGGCGATCACACCCTGACTTCACGGAGGAACGTACCATGAAATTGATCCGCCCCATCACACTTCTGCTTTTGTGTACCCTTATGCTTATGTCCACAGCCTGCACGCAAGGCCCTGAATCCGAGCAGTCCACCACAGACCCTGCGCAAACGATCACAAATCCCCAAGAGCAAACGACAGAAGCGCAAACAACCGCTGAACAAACCACGCAAGGAGAGCAGGAGACCATGTCCGAATTTGTTATGAAAGATATCCGGAATCCTATCGCGCCCACAGGTGCTGACCCCTGGGTGATCCGTCACGGTGACAAATATTACTATTGCTATGCAAGCTACGTCTGGTTTTATGGCGGCGTTGCGGTTGCTGAGCTGGATTCTCCGGATCAGCTGGGCAGCGTTGAAGGAAAGCAGGTGTATACCGCTCCCACCGAAGACACCACCTATTCCTTTGAATATTGGGCACCTGAGCTGCACTATTTGAACGGTGAGTGGTACATTTACGTAGCAGCAGACGACGGACAAAACGAAAACCACCGCATGTGCGTACTCAAGGGCACGTCGCAAGACCCCACAGATCCCTTCGAGTTTGTCGGAGTGATCACCGATCCGTCAGACAAGTGGGCAATCGACGGCACGGTCATGCAGCTGAACGGTGAGCTCTACTTTATCTGGTCCGGCTGGGAGGGCGACGTCAACGTGGCACAGAACATTTACATTGCGCACATGAGCGACCCTTGCACCATTGATTCCGAGCGCGTTTGCCTGTCCACGCCCAAATATTCATGGGAAAAGAAAGGTGAGCCGTACGTCAACGAGGGACCTGCCGTGCTGCAGCACGAGGGCAAGACCTTTGTAGCGTACTCCGCCTCGGGCAGCTGGACCGACGACTATTGTCTGGGACTTCTGACGCTGACGGGAGAGGATCCCTTGAATCCGGAGCATTGGGAGAAATCCACCACCCCCGTTTTCAAAAAGCGCACAGGTGTTGCGTACGGCCCGGACACAACTCCTTTACAACCGCTGCAGACGGCAGCGTTTGGATGGTATATCACGCCAATCTCCAATCGGGCACAGGCTGGGAAGGCCGCTCGGTATGGCTCGCTCCCGTCACCTTTGACCAAGACGGCAACCCGCAATTCGGTAAGCCCGAAACGTCGGTGCAGTTCCCTGTCAAAGAAGAGGCGCAGTAAAGTATTTTTTCAAAAATGCGAATTTTTCACCGCTGCAATTGTTATATATAACGTAACGCACACAGAACAACAAACAAAAGCGGAGAAATGATATGAAGGACTATCTGAATTTGGAAAACGTCCCGAGCGCCAACGAAGCCAAGAGAAGCGACTCACCCCAAACCAATAAGACACCGATGGCATTCACCATCATTTTCTGAACGCTGGTCGGTGCACTTGTGCTGTATTTTCTGTTTATGCTGCTCGTACCGCCCATGCCGATTATGAATCTTCGCATGCTGCTTGTTCCCAATTACACGATTGTTATGTATCAGGACACTCACAGCGGAACGATCAAACAAAGAAACATGAGTGATTTGCATCAGCAAACATCACTCAGGATAAGCAGGGTGCGACAGAGCAAGTTATGATACCGGAGACGGCCCCATGTGCCGCGAAAGCAACACAGGGGGCGTCCTTTTTTTGTTAATGGGGACTGACGTTCTTCGTCAATCCGCCCCGCATTGACAATTCTCTTTTTTCGATTTAATAATTCTTAATCTCTTCCTTCTCCTTTTTGTGCTATAATGAAATTGCGGAAAATTTTCCAACTTTTTTCAAAAAGATTGAACTTTTTGGATTTTTTTGCGTCTATATAAGTGAAGAAGCAATTCACCGAAAGGAGTACGTCATATGAAGCATATAAAAAAATTCACCGCAGCTTCGGGTTGCGGCTTTTTGGCACACGCAGGCTACATCGCACTTACCGCGTTGCTCTTTTGGATCACGGGCCTGCTTGAGATTCCCTGTAATCGGGATGGCCTTTACGTGGTGTTTTTCTTGGTTTCGGTCCTTATGTTATTGTTGCATCCACTGTTTTCCTACGGATTCAGCATAGCAAGCATTATCTGCTCGTCAATCGCATTGCGCAAAGGAGAAAGAAAAGCAATCAATATCCCGCTGATCGTACTGTGTGCATTAATCATTCTTGCCACAACAGCTGCTCACGCATGGTTCTGGTGGTTCTGCATTCTCAACGGTGCGTAAATCATCTCTGATTCTATTACTCAAAGGAGTTCCCCGATATGAAAAAAAGCTCAAAAATCACAACAGTGATCGTATATGCATTGCTTGGCATACTGATTGCCGCTGCCATTGGTTTATTTGTGGCAGAAACCGCTGAGAACGGCTGGGTGGTGGACAAAGCCACTGCGGTCAAATTTGGCATTCTCATGGTCGGTCTTGGGCTGACGTTTGTCAGACTGATCGGCAAAACGGGCGGCCCTTCTCTGCGTCAAATCGAAAAGGCCTTTGCCAAGGAGATCGGCTCGGCCTTCTCCGCGCCCGACCAGACGCGCCAGCGTCGCGCCCTTCTGACTGCCATTGAGCGATATAACCGCAACAAATTCAACGGTGCGGTGTCAAGATTGGTCGCTTTGCGCCGCGAGTGCCGCACCAACGACGACTACAATGCCGTGCTGCTGTTTTTGGCGCTGACCTATACCGACGCGGGCTGTGCCGACGACGCCATTGCCGCCTACGAAGAGCTGGTCAAGTTCTCACCCGATCACTCCACGGCTTGGTCAAACCTCGGCTTACTTTACAGAAAGCAAGGGAATAACGACAAAGCCATTGCATGCTACGAAAACGGCATCAAGTATGACGAGAACAACCCCTTTGCATGGAACAACCTTGCCATTGCCCACCTTGCGGCCTCCGATTGGCAAAAGGTGATCCCGCCCGCGCTGCATGCGCTTTCGATCAAGGCGGACATGTACCAGGCAGAAGCCGCACTTTGCGTGGCATACTTTGCCATGGGTGACAAGCAAAACAGCAAGAAATACTTTGACAGCGCAATCCTGCACGGTGAGAATGCCGACAAGCTGCGCTCGCTGCTGAACGGACTGCAAACGGGAGAGGTGGTCTTTACCACCGCAGCGGGCGTTCGCGAAGAGGTGCAGCTTGCCAACGGACACCTGCAGCGCGATACCGCTCTGCCCATGGTGGAGATCAGGCTGCCCGCCCCAGAGGACGGAAACCGCTCACGCCTTGGCGGTGCGCCTGTTGATGCAAACGTGCCGCTTGACAGTGCAGGGGCGCCCATGAAGCTGCTTGCAGCCATCTTTTGCTCCGAGGTGCGCGGTGTTCCCGACTTCCCCGCGCGCGGTGTGCTGCGCTTCTACGTAGCCGACAACGATGTTTACGGTGCGGATTTCGACCACCCGACCGTGCAATCCGACTTTCGCGTGCTGTACGACGAGGACGAGAGCGCCTTTGACGGCACGCTGCGCGACGATCCCACGGTCAGCGATTCCTTCCCCATTCATCACGTCCTGCCCGTGCGGTTGACGCCCTCCATGGGCTCGATCCGCTCCTCGGATTACCGATTTGTGGAGTGCGTCAACGCAGCATTGCTCAAAGTGGGCGCAGAGGAGCGTGACATGGCGGAGCTGAGCGAGGAGGAATGCGATTTCCTCCACGAGCAAAATACCTACGCAGGCCACCGCATTGGCGGTTATCCCTGCTTTGAGCAATTTGATCCGCGCGACGACGAGCCCAAGCTGCAGAAATACGATACCCTGCTTCTGCAGATCGTCAGTCACACCGCTCCCGACCGGCAGGGACGTGAGCGTGAGCTGATCATGTTCGGTGACGAGGGCGGCTGTCAGTTCTTTATCCCTGCGGAAAAATTGCGTCAGCGCGATTTTTCGGATGTGATGTATACCTGGGATTGCGGTTAATTGGCAAGAATCAACTCATATCACTTACAAAAGGAGGCCATCATGAAAAACACCAAGAGATTCCTTTCGATCCTCTCATGGGCCACGCACGGTGCGTACGTGCTGGTTTGCGCTACGGCTCTTCTGCTTATGCTGTTTCCCGTCCCGGAGCTTGCCGGATGGTTGAAAAACATATGCATTCTGCTTCTCATGCTGTCATTGGGCTTATCCATCTTTTGCCCTTTGCCCCTCTTCGGACTGGGCTTCAATATCAGTTTGCTGATCGCACAGATCGTGGATAAGAGCGAAAAAAGAGCAAGTCGCATCGCATGGCAATGCGTACGCACAGTCCTTTGCATTGCCGCATCCGGCGCATTGTGGTATTACGTCATTGTGATCTTTGTCCGGACAACAGGCGGAGCATAAGTTTTTCATTGACAATGCCCCCTCAAATAGAGCATCTTATAAAATACAAAAATCAGAGAAAGGAAATAAAACATGAAAAAGATTTTATCCACCTTAATGTTGATCATTTTAGTATTTTCCTTATCCGCTTGCTCTGATGACGTTGTAAAAGGAAGCGTCGTAAGAGAATCTGCTGACGGCAATGCTATCCTCGATATTATGCCGCAAAAATTGCTTAATAAAATCAATATCGGGGACACTGTTATCGTAAAAATCGGGGATATCGAAGAAGAAATGCCTTTTGTTGATGAGCTTGTTACTGAAAACGGAAACCTGCAGCTGTATTTAGATAGAGAAAATTGGAACATAACTATTTGTATTTATAACGAACAATTTTTAGAGAAATATAACATTGATATTGGAGATAAGATTAAAATACGAAAAAAATAGTTTTGCTATCTGAACCTTTCATGCCAATCGGATTCGGACTCAATACAAATCTGCTGATCGCTCACATCATTGACAAAAAGGAACGCAAAGCAAGAAAAATCGTTTGGCAATCAGTTATGCTGCAGTCCATAATCAAAAAATGCAACGCCCGACAAACTTGTCGGGCGTTGCATTTTTTGTTGGCTTAGCCGAACGGGAGTCGAACCAAGTTGGTTTTGACGTGCAGATTTTTCCGATTCCTGCATCTTTTCTCTTGGACATATGCCTATATGCCCTGCGAGAAAAGCTTTTGGACTCGAAAAAATCTGCTGCGTCAAAACTGCGTA
>JAFTLD010000046.1 GCA_017452945.1 Clostridia bacterium
CTCATAGATAAATCCTCCAAATATGTTTTTTTACTTTGACTGGCAGGTCAAACTAATTATACCATATTTGGAGGATTTCCTCTCATCGGCAGAGCCTCTTTTGAACCACGCGACTATCGCGTGGTTTTCTTTTTACAATAAGGGCTGGTTGCCGTACCGGTCCCGCCCGAATAAGCATAGGCGGATATAGGAAGTAACGGCAGTATAAGGGCAACCAATACCGCAATCAGTACAACGGATGATATACGCTTCCAAAATGTTTTCATAATAAATCTCCATGCCGCCCATGGCGGCTCAAATAGTGTTGAATGATCATCAGGGAATACTTACGCCATTTTACTATCTTTATATTTTATCACCTTCAGAGGCAAAAGTAAAGACATTCAGGGTTTTTTTGGCGATATGCACACTGAAAAAGGCCGAATTTTGTTGGTTATGTCATACAAAAAAGCAGGGAGAGATCGCTCTCTTCCCTGCTTGAAATGATTGCAAAAATTACTGAATTGTCAAAAGCACCGCACTCTGCGCGGGGACGGTCAACAAAGCAGAGCCTATGCTGCCAAGATCGACGGTGTTCTGTGTACAATCGGGTGCGGTGACGTGCATCGTCAGTTTTCCCGAAAGTCCGATAAGTGTCAGATCGATCTCGCACGCCTCGGCATCCGGGTTGGAGATCAGCACCGCGCCCTGTTCCCCATCGGTAGCGGCAAGCATGTCAGCGCAATCGCCTGTCATCATGGCGCAAGAGCCGAGTCGATACAAAGCGTTATAGTACACAAAACTATAATACGCAGGCGCAACCTTGCGGGTGTTACCGTCAAACACACCGCAATAGGATGACCATGGCTGTGCATCGTAGTAATTCATGACGCGCACGTCGGTCGTGTGCATGCGGCACATCATTTGTGTGATCAATGCCATGTCCACCGTTTGGCCGCGGTTATCACGCCCCGGATTCCACTCGTTGAGGTGCATCTCGGTCCCCGTATAGCCGTATTCATCCAATGTTTTTCTCGCATAGTCTGCAAAGACAACGTTGCTTGCGGCATCTGCATAAGAATGCCATGAGAAAAAGTCCAAGGGACAGCCCTTTTTACGAATGTGGCGTAAAAAACCGTGGAAAAAGTCAATAAAGTGCTCAGTTCTCTCCGAGCTGTTGGCAGCTTTTACATAACCGCCGAGGATCGCGTAAAAGCCACAGCTTGCATAACCGCCTATCATCAGATCGGGAAAACGCTGCTTCAAGTAGATCGAAGCGGTTTCATAAAGCGCATAATACTGCTTGGGCGTGCCGCGCCACATGGGACTGTCCATCATGTCGGGCGTATTATCCGGCTCGTTCCAGATCTCCCAATAACGAATGCCGAACCGATAGCCGTCCGCCCAGCCCTCGTTATAGTGGCGGATGATGCCCTCGCAGATCTTCGCCCACTTAAGATTGTTGGCAGGCGGGATGATATTGCGCGGCTTGACAAAATACTGGCATTCAATGCTGCAGCCCAAGCGGTAAACCACCTCGCAGCCCTGTCTGTAAAGGTCAGAGATCAACCAATCGGTAAAGGTAAAATTGTAGCTTGCCGGGTCTGCGGGATCCTTTTCAAAATCGGGAAACACGTTGGCAATATCCACGTATCTTGCGGCAGCATAGTGTCCGCCCATATCGTGCAAGCGCACGTAAGGAATACCCGCCTGCCCCAGCTTGTCGCGATACCCTGCCTCACAATCCGGCTCGGGTGCATTGTTGACACCGTGTAAGGGCTTGATCGGCCCTGTGATATTGGAAAAATCGATATGTACCTGCTTCATGGTAGTATCCGCCTTTCAAGGAAAATGACACCTTTATTATATCATCTTGTCTTTGGTGTGTCAATATTTCTTGGACTTTCTGCAAAAGACATCTTGGACTTTCTGCAAAAGACGTACCGCTTATCTTGCGTAAATCTCAATCGTGGTACCGTTATAGAACTGGCCGCCGTGGCCAAAGTAGAAGGAAACGATGGAATCGCTATCCAATCTCCAATGATTGTACGCCCTTGCATGAGTATAGGTCGGCCAATTCGTGTTATCATAGGCAACCGTATCGGTCTCGGTGATCTGGAAAACGTGCCGCGGCTCCAAAAACTCAAAGTAAACGTCCGCTTTGATGTATCCCCAACCGCCGTTTTCTCCCAAATGCACACTGCCGTACGTATCCACGTATGCGCCATCGTATCCTTTTCCGCCCGTTTTGGTTGCATAATATACGCGATTGGACGGATGAATGTATCTGTAGGAATTGGATACTCTGCCCTTGATGATCATATGATATGCATCGGATTGCGGAAAATCACCGATATAAAAGTTATTCCACTCCCTGCCCTCAAAATGGAACTGAGAAAGATCCATGGTGCTCACCTCGGTATAGGTCATTGCCTCCGCACCGGACGTTGCACTGAGCGAAAAGGTATTCTCGTCGATCACATTGACGAAATAGCCCTTTGTTTTGGTACCAATCATCTCTAAGCCCCCAGGCAGACAATCGTAAGGGGTACCGATATGATACGGTGGGTGTACGGCCACGAACACCTCTTGGTTCGCAGTCAAGCCATGCCCCTGCGCTGTGAACACACCCGTAGCAATATCGACCGCCGTGGGATGCACCTCTTGATTGCCCGTATGCGTATAGGAATATATCAACTTGTTACATTCGCGAGAGGTATTATGCATCACGCCCTGCTCGTCTAAGGAAAGCCCCGTGCCTGCAAGCGTGCCATCCAGATACTTTCCCACAAAATCGTCAAGCTGCTGTCCCGTAAAATTTTGTGCTTGATATGTTTTCGCCATATAGCCTCCTTGCTTTATTTTGTATACACATCATAGCATAAAATTTTCAAAAAATCGTCCCCATATAGTCCTCAACAACATCTGTCAGCGTACAAGCTGTAACGCCTCCAAATACCACGCGCAAAAATATTTCACGTGCCGCCTGCATGCTGCTGCCTATGTGACAAACCGTCAGCTCTCCTTCCTGCTCTAATGCGATCACATACTGCGCCCCAATGCCCTCGGGCTGTGCCAACAGTCTTGCACGGATCATGATGCCTGCCGCATTGTACTGGGCACAACAAATCTGAATTTCCGATTCATTTTGCGTCATAACGCCATCCTCCATCGTCTTTTTTCAGAGTAACGCTCCCATTATACCACGCTATCCATGTCGATTCTTAAGATTTTTCATACTCATTTTCGCTATATTTTTGGCCTTTTTTACCCGATTTTAACTACAAATCTGCGTTCTCCGACCTCTTTTTTCACCAATCTGATCGTTTTTTGTCTTAGGTATTCATATTTCGTTCATTATCTTTACTTATTATACAGCCACTTCAACTTCCGTACAATAAAAAATCGAGGGATGCGCAGCAAGCACATCCCCCGACTGTATTCGGATATCACGATTTGTTATCTGTCACCACGGTGTCAACCTTACCGTCACCATCGACGTCCACACCGACAACGTCAACCTTACCGTCACCGTCCACGTCAATGCCAACAGCATCAGCCTTGCCGTCGCCATCCGTATCGATGACAACCGTGTCAGCATTGCCATCACCGTCAGTATCAATCACAACAGCAACTGCTGCAGGCTCCTTGTCAGCCTTTTTGATACCGATCAAGCCCACGATCAGGTTAACGATCGCCAAAATGACGGTCAGTGCACCAACCACGATCAGCGAAATACCGATCAGATCGTTGAGCACGCTTACAAGCAGGCCGCAGATCAGCAGTACGACGATCAGAACGCCAAGGATCAGCTTGACCAGCTCAGCCTTGAACTGCATCATCTTCTTCTCTGCCTTGCAGATGCGGACGATGGGCAGCACGATCAGATACAGTGCAACAAGACCGCAGATCGTCCAGCGCAGCACGGTCATAATGATGTTGACAAAGCCGGGAACAGCAATACCTTCAACGCCAAAAGCGATCAGGGCTGTGATAATACCGTAAATGGCAAGCGTTACACCGATAACCATGGTGATGATCGAGAAGACCAGATCGAATTTGCCCTTCTTCTGCTTGAAGCTTGCAATACCACCGATCAGATTGGGGATGGTGGTCAGCGTCAAGGAAATACCGATCAGTGCAAACGCAACGCTGAGTACGGTGTCAAAGATCTTGGGCAGTTCAAGTACCAAAAGGCCACCGCCAATCAAGAGTCCACCGAACACAACGTTGAGAATCACAGAGATAATAATACCCGTAATAGCCGTTTTTTTGTTCATAATAAAGCTCCTTTATGTAAATATTTTTTGAAAACGAATCAAAGGTCATCGGGATTGACGCCCGCGGGCAGATTGAACGGCAGATCCAGCGGCTGCCGCTCGGCAGATTTCCCTTGCACAACTTGCTCGGCAGCGTCTTGCGCTGCTTGCTCTTCCCTTTGCCTTGCTGCCTTGACAGCCTTGGAAAGCCCTGCAAGCGCCGCAATCAGATATCCGACGGCAAACGCAGAAAGCGCAAAGCCAAGCACCTCAATGATCGTGCCGGTAGGCCTTTGAAGCTGCACAACAACCGAGTTCAGAAGAGTCAGGATAAGAAGAACGACTCCGAGCACGGGCTTATATATCTCCACTCTGTACTGCAGCGACCTGTGTTTTGTGCGGATCATGCGAACGATGGGAGCTATGATCAGATAAAGTGCTGCAGGTACTGCAAAGAACCAATGAATGACGCGCATAATGGAGAACAGAATCTCCTCCATGTTCCACGCCCCACCCAAGATCTCGTTAAGCAAAGATGCGCCGAGAAACAGGATCAATAAGACAGCGATACCGTAGCCGGTCATGAACACACCAACCAAGAGGGCTCCCAGCGAAAGCCACAGTTCTCTCTTACCTATTTTCTTTTTGCGATATCGGGAAATATCCGAGATCAATGCCGGAATGACAGCTATCGCGATCATGATACCCATCGAAAAGAACAGGGCGTCATAAACGATTTCCATTAATCCGTCGGTATAATAATACACCGTGCTGCCGCCAACGTACAGCAAAAAGCCGAAACTCAGCATCAGGATCACCGCAAGGATGGCAGTGACGATGACTGTTGATTTTTTCATATCTACTCCTTATATGTTATGCAGTTATAGCCGAAGAGAGCCGAACTCACACGGTTTTGAGCGGCAAATATCTGCACCTGCTGCAGAAAAAATCCTCGCAATATCTTATATTGCTTCGCATTTTTTCTTGGCATCTGCGAAAAAATCTCGCCGCAGGGCGTATGAGTTTGGCCCTCTTCGGCTATACATCAAATGTCATCCGCATTCACGCCTGCAGGAAGATTAAAGGGGATGTCCGAGGGCTGCTGCGCTTGGGCTGCAGGGACAGACTGTGCGTCCTGCACGGTATCGGGCTGCTTTTTGATGATCAGACCAAAGACAAGCACAAAAATGGCAAGTCCCAAGACAAGCAGTATTTCAAGGGCAAACGCACTGTACGTAAAGAAAATGGAGAAATTCGTATACGCATCCAAGGTCATTTTGCCAAGCTCCACGTTACGCAGAATCATCTTGCTCAGCAAACTCTGCATAAGTGTAAGAAGATTGGGCACAAGGATCACCGCAGCTGCCGCAGGCTTGTGCAGCTCTGCTTTGATCTGCAGCCATTTTTGCTTGGAACGCAGTACACTGATAAAATATGTGATCAGCAAATAGAATGCCACAACCGTGGTAAACAGCCTGAATGCAATGCTTAAGTAAGAAAGTATGGTTAACAAATCACTCATTGACATCGCCATATCCAATTCGTAATAGAATGAGTAGATCAGATTTCTCGCAACTGTCATTATCCAATTCAAGAGCGTTCCAATCATCCATGCTGCACTGACAAGCAGCGTCAGAACAGAAAGGATCAAATCAAACCTTCCCTGCTTTCGCTTGGCCTGCCCGATGCCGTAAATGAGCAAAACAACGGTAGGTAAAACGACTGCAAGGCACAAAAAAGCTCCTGACGGTAACGATATAGTCGTATTTCTTGTTAACAAAGCAATCACCAAATTCAATATCGCGCATCCAAAGTAGACAAGAAACATAGCTGACGTGAGAACTGTGTTAAGCCTGACTGTTTTAGTGTTCATTTTTTGTCTCCTTTTGCTTCATAATCCACGCCAAGGCATTTGGCGCGATAACGTCGGAAAGGTCCTCCCCTTTTGCAAGACGCTCTCTGGCTAAAGTAGAGCTGACGTGCGCAAAGGCGGGATCGGACGGCAGATACAGCGTGCGGGCGCGGGGATTGTGCGCAAGGTTCCATGCGGCATGGATCTGCTCGTAGGCAAAATCCTGCTCGTTGCGCACGCCCTTGACGATGACGTCAGCGCCAAGCTCGTCAAATGCGTCGATCAAAAGTCCACCGCGTGCTTCTACGCGTACGCCCGGGATATCCGCACAGGTCAATCGCGCGATTTGCACACGCACCTCGGTGTCGAACAGATACTGTTTGACCTTGGCATCCTTGACGTATTTGGTCATGTCGTTGTGCATGATCAGCACCACCACCTCGTCAAAGATCTCGGCAGCGGCTGCGATCACCTGCCTGTGTCCCAAGGTCATGGGATCAAAGCTGCCCGGAATGATGGCGCGGCTCATGCGTCTTCCTCCGTGACAGGCTCTAAAATGGTGATGAACGAGGATGCATGATGCGTCTTGCCCACCATGCGGTAGCGGTCGCAAAGCGCAAAATGCTTGCCCCAGATATTCTCCTTGTCAGATTCGCAGATCACGCGTGCGCCCGGCTTCAAGAGATCATAACGCAGCAGCAAAAGCAGCGACTCGGACAGCGCGTCCGACGCGTAGGGCGGATCGAGGAACACGATATCGTATTGCTCTCTGCCCTGTCTGCTCTTGAGAAAATCCGCATAGTCCGACTTGACCACAAAGCAATCGGGGGCAAGCTTGGTCTTGAGCATATTCTTATAGATCACGTCAACAGCCGGCTTGGACTTATCCACAATGATAGCGTGACGCGCACCGCGCGAGACCGCCTCCAATCCCATCTGCCCCGAACCGCCGAACAAATCCAGTACCTCTCTGCCTTCAATGTCAAATTGAATCATGGAAAAGACCGCCTGTTTGACTCTTTCGGTGGTGGGACGCGTATCCGTCCCCTCCAGCGTATACAGCTTGCAGCCTCTGGCCTTTCCGGTAATAATTCTCATCATAACAATTTATCTCTTTCTCTTAAAATGTTCAAGTATTGCGTCGGCATCCTTTTGCCCGATGCCCTTGATTGCCATCAATTCCTCTTTGCTTGCACGCTTGACCGCCTGCAATCCTCCCGGCATTTTGAGCAATGCCGCAGCCTTGGCAGGGCCGATTCCGGGGATCTGCGTCAAGCTGGATGTGACCAGCGTTTTACCCTTGGCCTTTTTCATGGTGCCGATGGTGTATCGGTGCACCTCTTCCTGGATACCGTAGATGAATTGGAACACGGCGGTTTCCTTGGCAATACTGATCTCTTCTTGGTCGGTGCAAAGCGCACGCGTTTTATGAAAATCATCCTTGACCATACCGAAGATCGGGATATCGATCCCCATCTCCCGCGCCAACTCACGCGCAACACCCACGTGTCCCTTGCCGCCGTCCAGCAATATCAGGTCGGGATACTCGGCAAAGCTGCCCTCTTCGTCGGCAAGATGCGCAAATCTGCGGCTCAGGGCTTCACGCATGCTGGCATAGTCGTCGGTGGTTCCTTGCACCGTTTTGATCTTGAAATTGCGGTAATCCCGCTTGGCAGGTACGCCATCCTTGAAAACCACCATGCCGGCTGTCAGGTGCTCCTTGCCGAAATTGGAAATATCGTAGGATTCTATCCTTGCGGGATAGGACTCCAGCTCCAGCAGATGTGCCAGACGCAGCAAAACGCCCTCGCGCTTGCTCTCATGTGTGGCACTTTTTTCTGCGATCTCCTTGGCATTGGCACTCACGGTTTCACAAAGCGCACGCAGCTGTCCCCTTTCGGGCGTACGAAGCTCCACGCGCCTCCCCGCAAGAGTACCAAGATATTCCGCAGCCGTTTGCCTTGCATCCTCGTCGGGCGAGAATGAGATCAGGATCAGCTTGGGGATATCCGATCTGCCACGGTACAGATCGCAAATGAAGGACAACAGAGCATCCTGATCGGTGATATGCTCCTTGTCAAACAAATAATCTTGTTTGTCCGAACAAACGCCTCCGCGCACAAAAAAGACAGACAGTGCGGATAATACGCCGTCGTCGTACAAACCGAACACGTCATAATCGTCATCGGGAGCACCAACCACGCTCTGCTTTTGCGAAAGTCGCTCCAGTGCTGCAATAGTATCGCGGCAAACCGCTGCCGCCTCGTATCTCTCCTGCTCTGCCAGCGCGTACATGCGCTCGGTCAAACGTTTTTTCTCCGCAGCCGTATTGCCACGCAACAGCTCGGCAGCCGTTCGGATCTTATCGGCATATTCCTCAGGAGTCACCTTGCCCGTGCAAACACCGCAGCATTGCTTGATCTGATAATACAGGCAGGGACGCTCCTTGCCGATCTGCTCCGGGAATTTGCGCTTACAGCCGGGCAGCTGCAAGGCCTTTTGCAGCGAACCGATCACGGAATATACCGTGGAAACACCCGAGTATGGCCCGAAATACTTTCCCTTATCCGCGTCACGCTTACGCGTCATGATCACGCGCGGATACACCTCATCTGTAATCTTGATATACGGATAAGACTTGGCATCCTTAAGTCTGATATTATATTTGGGGGTATATTGCTTGATCAGGGTATTTTCCAATGACAGAGCCTCAATCTCGGTTTCGCACAAGATATAATCAAAGCTGTGCACGCGCTCAACCATTCGCGCTGTTTTGTTGTTCTTTTCGCTGTTCTGAAAATACTGCGACACGCGGTTTTTGAGCTTGCGGGATTTTCCCACGTAGATGACTTTTCCCGCAGCATCCTTCATAATATACACCCCTGGGGTTACGGGCAGCGAGTTTGCTTTATCCAGCAACCGCTGTATTCTTGTCTGATTGTCGGACATAGCGACCTCCTGTCTTCAAAATGGCAAAAAACGGTGCGGGGACATTTGTTCACCATGTCCTTCACACCGTTTTTATACAAGTCCTGAGCCCTTATTCGGAAAAGCCGGAATTGATCAATGCCTGCAAGCCCTGCAGCGCAAGCTCTTCATCCTGTCCGTCCGCGCTCAGCGTCACAGACATGCCCTTAGCAATTCCCAAAGACAAAACGCCCAAAAGGCTCTTTGCATTGACTCTGCGCTCATCCTTTTCAACCCAAATCGAGCATCTGTAGCTGTTCGCCTTCTGGATGAAGAACGTAGCGGGTCTGGCATGCAAACCGCTTGCATTGGTAATAACAACTTGACAAGACTTCATATATTTCTCCTGTTTCTTTAATAGTCACACTGACAGTTCTAACTATTATAAGTATAACAAAAGCATGCGTCAAAATCAAGCGTCATTCTATAGGAAATTTTGACAAGTGGACAAACATTTTTTCGTCATTTTACACAAATTCTCAAAAATCGCTTGAAAATCACTCTGTTTCAGCACTGTCCGTTTGCATACTATCCTGCGGTTCCTGCAAGACAATTCCGTCCGTTTGCTCAGAAATCTGCAGAATTCGCACTTTCACGCTAACCGTATCGGTATAGATTTCCAATACCTGTCCCGGTGTCAACGTATAAGTTCCGTCCAACACAAGAGATCCCTGCTCCATCACACCTGAGCGTGAACGCAAAACACCCATTACAGTCAAGCTTTCCGGATTCTGCTCATCGGTCAAAACGGAAACAGACTGTCCATCCACGCTTCCCTTATGCACAGCTATAGTACCAATGCGAAGACCGCTTGTCGCGTCATATACCGTATCTCCGCTGTTCAGATAATCTGCATAACTTTGATGTGCATCCTCAATTTCAAAATAGACCATGTAGGACTGTCCCACTTCCTCGCTGACGTGAGGATCATAAATAAAGCAGCGGTACACGATGCCCGCAATACACGCAGCGATCAGAAATCCGATAAAAACATCTACAAATATGCCACCGGATGACAATGACGTTTTACTCTTTTCTTCTTTATTCATCTTACGACTCCTCCTCTACCTGCAGCTCCACGATCACAGCATCGCTGACAAGGCCGCTGAAACGGCAGGTATACGTCTTACCTACGGCAATCTTGGTTTGCTCAACAAAATATCCCAGGGTGTAGTTATAGTTGGCGGTCGTGCGCACGGTCACGTAAATATCCATCGTACCGTCCTCGTTGACCTCTAAAGAGTTTCCAAGCACCTTACCCAAGGAGGAGCCGTCCTCTTCTCCGGAAAGATACACCAATGTGCCGGATTGGATCACGCACCGCATATCCTCGTCCAGCGCAAGCGCGGGATCAACGCTTTCCAAAAGGAAGGTATAATTGATCTGCTTCTCAGCATATCTTGTGGAAAAATATCTGCCGGCTGCAGATATACCGTAGATAGCACCTGCGATCACGGCAAGCAGCAAAACGACGATCAAAACGTCCACCGCAACGGGTAAGCCTTTCTTACGCGGCTTTTTCACCTTGGGTGCTTTGCGTATCTTTTTCTTGGGTTCATTGACAGGCACCGGTGCAGCTTCAGGCGCTATGCCGGAGGCCTTTTGCGCATCCTCGGGAATCTGACTCTTTTTCTGATCAGCCATGATATTCCCCTCCTTCTTTATCTTGTTCGGAACGCAATATCCGTGCGCTCCATGGTTGGGCCGTGCGTTTGTACAGCACGTGCCAAGGTTTCATATTGTGTGCGAATACTTGCCACGGTCAGCGCCACGATCATCCATGCAAGGGTAAATACGCTGGCACTGCTAAGGAAATTGCAGGTAACTGCCATGACCAGCACACCCGCAATACCGGCAAAGCCGGCAACCACGCGCGATTTGGTGGTCATATTGCTTCCCTTGCGCAGATACGTCAGCACGCACATGGTAAACAAAAGTAAGGCCGCTAACAAAACAAGCAAGATCAGATACCCACACTCCGCAAGCAGCTGCAGATACGTGTTTTGCATATCCACCGTGCTCTCCATACCGGGAGCGGCATAATGCGGAAATACGCGCTGTACGGCATGCTCGCCAAATCCCACGCCAAGCAGGTGGTCAAACGACATGGCAAGCACGCTTGACGCAACGGTCTTTCTTTGGCAGGCAGCGTCTGCATACTGCACGATCACGTCAAGATACGCGTGTACGATCTCAAATCTGTCCAAATGCAGCAGACGGTAAAGCTCGGAATACCAAGCCGCACCGCAAGCTGCGGGAAATGCCAGCACCATGGCGGTGCTGAGTGATTTATAGCTGTACATGAAGAAGAACAGCAAAATCATAACGCCAAAGCCTGCCCAGACACCGATCTGCATGGTTGTGAACACCGAAAGAATTCCGATCATCACCCACAGCGTTTTCCAGAAATATCCCGTCAGACTCCGTTTGCCGACAAGGCCTGTCAGCATGATCGGCAGCAGCATCAACAAAAGGCCACCGGCTAATGCTCCCTCACCAAAATATGCATCGTAATACGCAAAGGCTTGGGTAAACATGGTAAAGTCAACACGAACGATGACCATATCCAAGAATTGCAGGATCTGTGCAAGCGGCAGCACGCTGAGCACTGCAAGCACGGCACCCGAAATGGATAAAAGCTTATAGCATCTGTTCAGCCACTCTGCAGAGCGCATCAGGCTGACGATGGGAAAATAAACCGCTACGATAACGGTATAACCGATCCCGTACAGCAGAGAAAGTGCGCCGCCTTGTGAGAAAACGCCATGCAGGGCAAGCAACGCGCCCAGCAGCAGAACCACGAAATCCATGACGTGCACATGTAAGGTACGCCTTCCCCTGATCAGCTTATTGATAAAGCTGATCAGCGTGACGGCTGCGATCCCGAGTGCGCACAAAGCAGGCACACCCGTGATCCACCAGATCGAAACGGTTGCCGCTGCAAGCAGCACGCCCGCTTCGGGAATATACAGCACAAAAAGCGCCATCATGACGATCAAAACCACCAGCGGAATGGTTGCGGGATGATAGAAAAAGGTTAAAAGACCAAACGTAACGCCTAAAACCAACGCTGCGTATACAAGCAAGGTATTTCCTCGCTCTTTTTTCTCTCTTCCCTTTTGCAAGGGCTCAAGTCCCAGATAAGAGCGCAGGATCTTGCCAACGATCCGGCTGCCAAAGGCTGCACGGTACAACGGCTTGCTACTGCACAGCAAGGGCAAGGCAAAAACGGCAATGATGATGCCCGCAATGCCCCAACCGATGTTTCCCGCGTAATCAACCGTTAATCTCTCTGCGATGAAATACACGGCAGCACCTACCGCACCGTAGATAAAGAAGAACATACCGTACATGTTCAAGGGACAGAACACGAAAAATTTTACCAATGCGTTCAATATACGCAGGAGCACGCTGTTTTCCAGCCATCGCGCCAATCTCAAACGGATCGCGTGAAGCTTGGGACGCAGCTTACCGTCGGGCGCCCCCAGCACCTTGGTACAAATAACCTGCCAACGAAGCTCCAGCACATCAAAAGAGGTCAACAGTCTTGCGGGCAGGCTGTTGCACAACAGCGTATAAATCCACAGAGAAAAGCTGTGGAACAGGTGAAAAAACAGTGAGCCCACCTGCTTTTTCTTGGGTGCACTCTTTTGCTCGATCAAGACGCTCCCTCCTTTCAGTCGTTTTTATGCAACAGATCCGGTCTTTGCCGCTCTGTTTTTTCGGTGGCTTTTTGCAGCCGCCATGCTTCAATGTTGGCGTGATGTCCCGAGATCAGAACGTCGGGCACCTTGACACCGTGCCATTCATAAGGTCTTGTGTATTGCGGATATTCCAAAAGCCCCGAGGAAATGCTCTCCTTTTCGTAGCACTCGGCATCAGCCAGCACGCCCTCGCAAAGACGCGCCACACAGTCCACCAAAATACACGCGGGGATCTCGCCACCCGTCAGCACGTAATCACCGATTGAGAGCTCTTCATCCACGATCTCCTCGATCACGCGGCAGTCAATGCCCTCGTAATGTCCGCAAAGCAATACGAGATTGTCGTATGTAGCCAGCTCCTCGGCCTTTTTTTGCGTGAGCACCTTTCCTGCGGGTGACAAGAAGATCACGCGACGCGTGCCTGTAAAACCGTCCTCGGCCTGCTTTCGCAGCACGCCTTGATAGCAATTGTAAACAGGCGGTGCAGCCATCAGCATGCCCTTTCCGCCACCGTAGGGCGTGTCATCCACGCGGCGGTGCTTGTCCTCGGAATAATCCCTGATCTGATGCGTATGCACCTCGATCGCACCGCTTTTTTGCGCACGACCGATGATGCTCTCACCAAGCACGGTGTTCACCAAATCGGGAAACAGCGTCATAATATCAAATCGCATAAATCTCTTAGTCCTCCAGCATGCCGCCGATGGGGGCGACCAGAATGCCGCGCTCCTCGTCAATACCTTTGACAAATTCATCCACAGCAGGCATCATGCGCTCACCATCGGGGGTTTTCACCACGTAAATATCGGCTGGCCCCTGATCAAGCACGTCCGAGAGCTGTCCGTAAACCTTTCCGCTCTCCACATCCACCACGTCAAGCCCGATCAGCTCTGCGATCAGATACTCACCCTTGGGGATCTTCAGATCTTCCCTTGCCGCATGCAGCACCTTGCCGCGCAAAGCGTTTGCGGCATCCACAGTTGTAATGCCCTCAAGCTCGGCAATCACAAACTGCTTGAATACCGAGGCACGGTTTACCTTGATTTCCTTCATGCCGTCCTTTGTCGGCAGATAAACGCGCTTCAGTTTTGTAAGCACCGCGGGGGTGTTGCACCAGCTTTCTATTTTCACAGCGCCCATAACGCCGTGTGTATTCACGATCTTTCCGCACTCGGGAAATGCAATCAGCTTCATAATCAATGTCCTTTGCTTATAGTTATTTATATTATATCACATTATATAAATAATTGCAACAGTTATTTTCAGTAAAAATTCCCCGCGGCAAAATGCCGCGGGGGTAACAGTTCTCTGATACATGGTATTTCCTTATATTATAAGGGATTTTGCGTGTTGCGCGTAACGGAAGGGACAGGCCCTTGTTACACCGCATAATCGTTTTTTGTGTCGTGTTCGGGCGTGTCGCGGCGTAACAATGCTCCGTCCCCGGTTAAGTTATCTTTAGTATACTTGGTTAGAACGAGTTACTTTTAAGTTTGGATTGTCCCTGATAACCTGCATCATTTCCCCGTTTTTTTCAAGTTCCACTTTTGTGGTAATGTGCGGAAATGGAACAAAGAAATCAAAAACGTGATATGTATCATACTGAATACAAAACTCATATACACAGTTTATGATATTATGTATCCCGTATACTGAATCTGCTAAAGCTTGATCTTTTTCGGATTCAAATATCATATAATAAAAATATGTTTCATCATCTTTAAATCGAATATATATCTTGACAAGCGGGAATTTATCTTGTAGATATTCCTGCAATTCTTTCGAATGTTGCATAAAAAAGCCAATGCGAGAGAATTTGCAAAAATCATACAGAGAAACTTGGAGATGAGAAAAAACCTCCGGAGGCGGATCCATTTTTAATTCTTGCAGGCTGCATAAAAACGAATCCCATATCTTCTTAGCCAATTCATTTTGTAAATCGCGAATATCAGTTTCTCGAATAACCTCAACACATCCAAAATGACCACCTTCTATATCCCTTGCTTTGATATATAAAGAAATCCAATCTCCATTGAAACAAATATAACTTGCTACTATATTTAATTGTGTTGCATCTTGAACAACTTTATTAAAACACAAACCAAGTTGTGTATGCTCTATGTGCTTTTCAAAGTGTATTTTGGGTTCGGAATCCGATAGTGCAAAAATTGAATTATATGTAGAAACCATAATTTCTCCTATCTTGTTACTTTGTATAGTTTATTTTCCATACAGTTCGCCCGTTAATTGTGGTACCTGATTCAAATATTATACTTCCACAAATGTTATAGATAAGTGTAACAGGGGACGGTTCTCTGTTACATTATTTCCCCTTATACTATAAGGGATTTTGCGTGTTGCGCGTAACGGGAGGACAGGCCCTTGTTACACCGCGATATCGGTTTTTGTGTCGTGTTCGGGCGTGGCGCAGCGTAACAATGCTCCGTCCCCGGTTACGCGCGTTCCCGAACACTTGGGTAAAATTTGACGCTTTTTTGTCGTAAGTTTGGGGCAAGCAAGCGTGTAACTGCGAGGCCTGTTCCCTTCCTTGCCCTTTTCCAAATGGTTTTCTATTGTGCGAATAACGAGTCTATCTTCAACCCGATATATTGTAATGAATTTGTATATTAGGTGGACTGTATACAGGATCCGAGCCTGCATTAATACAAATATACCCCCATGGAAATTCCTTTTGTTTTAGCGGAAGCCTTCGTTGACACCATCTGTACAATAATTCTCGGGCTTCTTCCAAATCCATATTTGGTATATATCGATCGTCGCTCGTGTTGGTCGTATGTTGCGGAAACAAGGTAACGCTCAGCAATTTGTCCCCGACAAAACAAATATGTGTATAGATATATTCATTGGGTTCCAAATCGCACCAAATGTAATAGTGTAAATACTCAACATTGATTTGATAGTACGAAATAATAAGATTGGGGATGCTTTGTTCCAACTGACGCGGAGTCAGTGCAGAATCTATAGAAAACCCTGTATCCATCAAACAAATATTTCCTGTATGCGTGTTAATCATGTTGTATTATCCTTGTAAATTATTTTATGGAATATTTGTTAAGTCGAAAATTCTACCGCTAAATTCAACGTACTGTGTCCATTCTTCAATATAGTATTGCGTAAAGCCGCCATTGCCATATGATGGATTTGCTAATGCTTGTCCAGTTGCCACATATACATCTTCAGTAACTGTATATTCAGCAATTTTGTAATTCGGGTATTGCCTAGACATTTGTGTTCCGCTATATATAGAATCATAATCGAAATTTACTTTCAGTACATCCTCTTCTGTTGTATACCATGCTCCTTGATATAAATGATTAGAATCTTGGCACACCCTGAATAATTTGGTGCCTTTTTTCAACAATGTGGGCTGAAAACTATCTTTCTGATATCCTCCTGCTGTTTGTGCATTCTGTGCATTTTGAATAACATGCCGTGCATCATCACACATTTTTCTCGCTGCACTCTGCTCGCTGGCAATGTCTTCTGGCGTAGCTGGTGTATAAATATTTACCTGATCGAGAGTTGTTATCGTATATGCTGCATATTGAAACCAATAAAAATCGAACAGGCATCGCAAGCCATCAAAAGATAACGATAAATTATCTCTGCTATATCCTCCACGCCGCCCCACATCTACTTGGCTAATAAATTGCCGAACAGTCTCTTGGTCAACGAGTTCCAAACCGAATTTTTGATACAAGCCATCACAAATTTCTTCGTCACTTTTCCCGACACTTAGCATTTTTACTGCGTAAAGATACCATTCAGTTCTCAAAATATAGGGGTCTAATCCGGGGTTACGCTCCCATTCATGACAGGAAATTGTTCCAAGACAGCCTCCGTGCATATATAGATAGTCTTGCACATCAGGCTCAAATTGTCTCAATATATCTTCGACATATACATAACATACAAGAATGATATCGTCATCACTATTCCTTGCTTCCAACCATGCTAAGCCCGGAGAATATCCTCTCACAGTCATTTCCGACAAATCAAATACTGCTACACCATTACTATATGCGTACCAGGTCACATCAGTCAATAAAGAGGCATAATCAGATAAATATGCATCAACACTAATCGGAAAACTTCCAATTTCCTCATAAGATGCTGCTTTAGCGAATGTACAAGGGATAACAACAGAAGACGCATTGACATAAATGGAAAATGTTTTTTCAATATTGGTAGCCTTGTGTATAGCTTTTATCGTTACATTTCCGGAAGCGACACCCTCAAAACTATAATTTTCTTGCTCATAATTTACACGCTGTCCACCTGATGAAATTAGGTAAACAAAATCGTTATAACAACCCCAAGTCGCATCCCCAACGTTATTCAATGATACGCTTGTTTTCTCGCCAACACCGATCAATAAATTATTAAAAGAAAAATCGTTTTCTTGCAGTTCTTCATAATCATTTATACTCGGAATACGCCATTTGCAGTTTGCACCGTCTGTTCCTAATTGTAAGCCAAATATCAGAGAATTATTATCATCAGTAACAGCATAAAGATACTTGGTTCCACGTGGCCTATGGCCAAGAAAATTATACCATATATTCTATGGTTTGTCAATATTATTTGTACATCGTGCGCATATCGGAATGGGTATTGTTCCCATTCATTATATAAATGACGAAAAATGCGATTTTTTTACACTTTTTTGAAAAGTTTTTATGTAAACGTTTTGTGAACAAGATTTCTTTTTTATCCCCTATTTATATAAAGTCGTTTTTGGGCAAAATTCTTCAAAAATGCTAAAATACAAGGGCAGAGCCAATCTCAAATCGGCTCTGCCCTTTTGCTATTTGTTTAGATATCCATCTTGATCTGGCCCTGTGCGGCAAGCTCAGCCTTATGCTTTTCCATAAGTGCATTGATCTTGGTCACGGGATCAAGCAGGTCACTGATGGTGGTGTCGTGGTTGAGCGTTTCCACAATGTAGGAAACGTACTTGGACATATCAACCTCGACAAACCAAGGTCTATCTGCAAGCTCGGGACGGCGGTACACCAGGTTAGTGGACAGCACGCGGTCAATCAGGCCTGTTTCATAAGCCTTATCGAACTTATCGCAGCCGTCGGTAAACAGACCGAACGATGCAGCGGCAAATACGCGCTTTGCGCCTCTGCTCTTAAGCTGGCTTGCAACGTCAAGCAGAGATTCACCCGAGGAGATCATATCGTCCACGATCAGTGCATCCATACCATGCAGATCCTGACCGAGATACTCATGTGCCTCAATGGGATTCTTTCCGTTAACAACAACCGAGTAATTACGGCGTTTATAGAACATACCGATATTCAGCTCCAACACCGAGGAATAGTACATGCATCTCTGCATAGCACCCTCGTCGGGAGAAATGATCATCATATGATCTTTATCGATCACAATATCGGGAACGCTGCGAACCAGAGCCTTGATCATCTGATATGTAGGTCTGACATCGTCAAATCCATGCAGCGGAATAGCATTACAAATTCGGGGGTCATGTGCGTCAAAGGTGATAATGTTGGAAACACCCATCGCAACCAGCTCTTGCAGCATCAGCGCACAGTCCAGAGATTCTCTTGCCTGTCTGCGGTGCTGTCTGCCTTCGTAAAGCATGGGCATGATCACGGTGATTCTTCTTGCCTTTCCCGCGATAGCGGCAATAATGCGCTTGAGGTCGGCATAATGGTCGTCGGGGCTCATGGGAACGGGCATGCCGTACATCTTGTAGGTAACGCTGTAATTGAATACGTCACAAATGATGTAAACATCCTGTCCGCGCATGGACTGCTTGATCAACGCTTTTGCCTCGCCCGTACCGAATCTGGGGCAAGTAACGTTGACAAGATAGGTGTCGTCTTGGCCAAGGCCATGCCAGTCCTTAAGATAATAGTCAACCTTTTTTGCGATCTCCTCGCATCCGCGCATGCCGATCACGCTGAGATCGGCAAATTGCTGTTCCTTCATGTTGTACCTCCGTAACAAGTATCGTTATGTCAAATTGTCTTACTGCAGCTTGCAGAAACGCTCATACGCTTCGTCCCATGCTTCTCTTTCGGTGCAGGGCTGGTAGTGCTTCATCTCAAAGGAGTTAGCAACCACTTCTCTTGCCTCGGCCAGATCCTTGATCGCGCCCTGTGCGATGCACTGCATGATCAGGTTACCGATTGCGGTAGCCTCTTCGGGGCCTGCACATACGGGAATGCCGCATGCGTCTGCGGTCATCTGGGACAGGAACTTATCCTTGGTGCCGCCGCCCACGACGTTGATCATGGTTGCGGGCTTGCCGCGCAGCTGTCCAATAGTGTCTACTGTATAACGGTACTTGAGAGCCAAGGACTCGTAAATGCAGCGAACGATCTCGCCAACGCTCTCGGGAACGGGCTGACCGGTCATACGGCAATACTCACGGATCTTTTCGGGCATGTTACCGGGAGTACCGAACGACTTATAGTCAACGTTGATGAGCGAGCGGAAGGGCGTGCATTCCTTAGCCCAGGCTTCCATCTGAGCGAACGAGTAATCCTTACCTTCTCTCTTCCACTGTCTTCTGGATTCCTGAATGATCCAAAGACCCATGATGTTCTTGAGGAAGCGGATGGTGCCCATAGCACCGCCCTCGTTGGTCAGGTTAGCGGCTCTGGTAGCGTCATTGATCAGCGGAGCGTCAAGCTCTGCGCCCATGAGCGACCATGTGCCGGAGGAAATGTAAATGAAGTCCTTATCGGTAGCAGGTACTGCGATAACTGCGGAGGCAGTATCGTGCGATGCGGTGGTATAGACCTGAATGCGGTTCTTACCCACCTCATCGGTAATGGAAGGCAGCAATGCACCGAGGTTGGTACCGGGCTCGACCATAGGAGCGAACTTGCTCTCGGGAATGCCCAGCTTTGCGATCAGCTCGGAGGAGATCTTTCTGGAGCTTGCATCCAGAATCATACCGGTGGAGGCGATGGTATATTCGGTTGCCATCTTACCGGTCAGGAAATAGTTGAGCAGGTCGGGAATAAACAGGATCTTATCTGCTCTGTCAAAGCCCTCTGCATTATCTCTCTTCTCCACGGCAAGCTGATTGAGCGTGTTGAAGTCGATTGCCTGAATACCCGTGATATTGTAAATCTCTTCGGGGGATACGAAGTTCTTAACGTAATCGGTCACGTTCTCGGTTCTCGTGTCACGGTAGTGAATGGGGTTTGCCATCAATCTGCCGTTTTTATCGACCATGCCGTAGTCAACGCCCCATGTGTCAATACCCATGCTGGCAATGTCGTCACCGTCGATGATGGTCTTTGTGATCGAATTCTTGATCTCAAAGTAGATGCGCAGAATGTCCCATGTAAATCTGCCGTTCACATACATAGGATCATTGGAGAAGCGGTGATTCTCGCGCAAGGTCAGCTTCTCGCCGTCAAAGGAGCCAACGATACCTCTGCCGCTGGACGCGCCAAGGTCGATGGCAAGCATTTTCAATTCAGCCATATTACCCTCCCAAAAAGTGATGTGTTGGTTGACAAAAATAGTGATAGTACATTATACCACATTTTTCGCAAAATAGTGTGAACTTTGTGTGAACGATGCGGATTTTATAAGATATTTCTTGAAATGCTGTAAATTGCAAAAATGCCATCTGTCCACGTGTAGGGTGCGACGTCCTCAATGGTATGCACACCTGCCTTTGTAGAGACCATCCTCCCGGGCGGCCCGAATTCTCACGGGCGATTCGTGAATCGCCCCTACGGTGACACGTAAACCGCCCCTACAGACAACAGAAAAAAATGAGAGAATCCCCGCTCGGTGGGGATTCTCTCTTAATATTGGGATTTATTTGTTTTTCTTCTTTTCTCTTCTGGCGCGTCTTGCCGCTCTGAGCTCTTCCTTTGTAGGTCTGTCGGATTCCGGCACTACAGGCGCAAGAATTCCCGTCAGATGCCAGCCCTTACGGCCGATGTTATATGCTGCAAACGAGGTAAGCAGCGCAGGAACAGGCAGCAAAAAGAAGACCCACCACTGATTCATCAGCGCAAATCCGCCTGCAAACTCATGCTGAATAATACCCAGATACATACCGTGGATAAACTTGGTAACAAGATCTGCCACAAATCCGATCGAGGTGCACACCTCATTATTCGGGAAGGCATACCCCAAAGTGATCAATCCCGCAAGGATAAAATTGGGTACGTTGGCACAAAGTGCAATCAAAAGCCCCTTGAAAATATTGGGCTTGGTGCCGCGCAGCTGATTGGTCATTTCGTCCTTGCCGCCGATCTCCCAGATCTGCACGTAGAGCAAAAACAGATAAAATATAATTGCGCATACGCTCGTAACCAAAAGCAAGATCTCAGTCGTCCCGCCTGCAGTACCCGTTTCACTGTTTTGCGTGCCGATACCTGTCACGGCAATGGCAAGCGCAAAGCCGAAAAATCCACCGATCGCACTCTGCACCAGCAGCATGCGTACAAAATCATAAGAATGCTTGGTAAAAAAGTTTTTCATAGATGCTCCGTTTCACATTTATGTTGTCATCATTATACCGATTATTTGTAAATAAAACAAGTACGGTCGAGGAATGTTTACAGTTTATCCACTAAAAAATCACGGCTTGGTGTATAATAGTAATAGAATGTTAAAAAAGAGGTTTGAAGTTATGCCGTACACAGTCAATATAGAAGAATTCCCTGCCGTGCTCAGGGAATTCGCTTCCTATAAATCGGTCATCCAGGGATGCTCTGATAAAACCGTAAGTGAATACCTCTCGGATCTGCGCACCTTTTTCCGCTGGCTTCGCGCCACCGAAAAAGGCTTACCCACACAGGGTGAAGATTTTGATAAAATTGAGATCTTGCACGTGGACGTGGACTATATCAAGGGCATTACCACCGACCGCATCTATGAATTTTTGGTATTCACAGGTACGGTACGCGGCAATGCAGGTGCAGCCAAGGCGCGGAAGCTTTCCGCCATCAAAGCCTTATATAAATATCTGACAGTCAAGCGCCACCTGCTCGAAACCAATCCCGCTGCCGACATTGAAACGCCCAAAAAGAAAAAGGCGCTGCCCAAGCACCTTTCCTTGGAGGAATGCCGTGTGCTGCTGGATGCAATCAAAAACGACACTGCCTCCCCCAACCGCGTACGAGATTGGTGCATGATCACACTGTTTTTGAACTGCGGCATGCGTGTTTCCGAGCTTTCGGGTATCAATCTGCCCGATCTTGACCGCGAATACCGTTCTTTGCGCGTAATTGGTAAAGGTAACAAGGAACGTATTATTTATCTCAACGACTCCTGCCGCGCTGCCCTTTCGCAGTACATGCAGGTGCGCATGCAGGAAAAATATAAGAAGAATACGGACAAAGCGTTGTTTTTGAGTGAGCGATGCCAACGCATCAGCGTCAAGACCATCCAGTATACCGTATACAAATACCTTGATCTTGCCGGCCTTGGTGCCAAGCACTACTCGGTACATAAGCTGCGCCACACAGCTGCCACGCTGATGTATCAATCGGGCGACGTGGACGTACGCGTACTCAAGGAGATCTTAGGCCACGAGCAGCTCAACACCACGCAGATCTATACCCACGTGGCAAATAAGGATATGGAAAAAGCAATGTCAGCCAATCCCCTTGCAGGAGAGGGCGGATTGGATGATGAATAAGCAGAAACAAACGTAGTACCTTGTAACGACTAAAACTATATAGCGCCCGCTGTCATCCTCGAGCAAGCAGCCCTGCCAAGATTCTTCGCTACGCTCGAGAATGACAGGCAGGGCTGCGCCGCGAAGAATCTTGCGGGCGCGATAATAATATGTAAATTTTTCGTTGTGACAATGTAGTAGGGGCAACCATCGGACTGATAAATTAGCGGAAGAATAGCGGGAATTTGTTCATGTATGAGCAAATTCCTGCTGTTTTAGTATATGAAGACGTGAAGGAGCGTCCGTATAATGCACCTCATCCGTCGCAAGCTTGCGTTTGCCACCTTCCCCAGCGGGGAAGGCTTCTTTAGCGCATCCGTTTTGCTCAATTATCCGCTGAGGGGTTAACTTTATGAGCCTTCCCCGCTGGGGA
>JAFTLD010000047.1 GCA_017452945.1 Clostridia bacterium
AGCGGATAATCGAATAAGACGGAGGCACAAAACAAGCCTTCCCCGCTGGGGAAGGTGGCGCGTAGCGCCGGATGAGGTCACCATACGGACGCTTCTTCACCAAGAGCAGCGCGGAAAAAAGCCACTACTTTCGCGGTGACCCATTTCAAAAAAATCCGTTAATTTTGCATCCCCATGTGTAAATTTTTTTCGCAACATATATTCACTCTTGAAAAATGCGGGAAAATCGTCTATAATGATAGGTGAAGAGATTTGCACTCTCTGCCTATTCTGATTTTTTGGAGAAATTTATGAAAGCATACAGATTTTGGATGTCAATACTTTGCGTGCTGTTGGTGCTGAGCATCTGTGCCTGCAGCGGTGAAGTGCTTGATCAAGGACCGCAGCAGGGCACGGGGCAATTAGGCACTGGGGCGATCGGTACGACCGATGGCAATGGGGGCCATGCAGGCTCTCTCAATCCCGGGGATACCTTTGCCAATGCCGAGCATATGCTGACCATGCGCGTGCTCAAAACCGGAAAATCAGACTGTATGCTGATCAAGCTGGACGATACCGTGATCATGATCGACACGGCCGATGCAGACGATTACGGTGAGATCAGTGACATGCTGGAGTCGCTGGGCATTGCCCGCATCGATTATCTGATCCTGACGCATTTTGATAACGACCATATCGGCTGCGCTGCAAAAATCATAGAGGATTTTGAGGTAGCAGATGTGTATATGCCCAACTACGTGCGCGATTCGGGACTTTACCGTTCGCTGATAAACTCATTGGAGGAGAATGCCGCACGCACTACCGTGCATAAGCTCAATGACGACACTACCGTTCCGCTCCCCGTGGGCAGCATGTGGATCAACGTTTCGCGCGTCTATCCCGATCTGAGCCATGAGGAGCCTATTCCCGAGGACAGCATGGATAACGATCTTTCGCTGATCTGCGGGCTTACTCTGGGCGATTTTACCGCTTTGTTCATGGGGGATGCCGAAAAAGCACGCTGTGAGGACTTTTTGGCGCAAACGCAATATGCAGGGCAGTACGATTTCATCAAGCTGCCGCACCATGGAAGCCATAATAAAGCCTTGCGCGACCTGTTGACTACCTGCGGTGTCAAGTATGGTGTGATCTGTTCGGATGCGCTGGCTAATATTGAGCTTGAGGTGGTCAATCTGATGCGCAATTTGGGCGCGTTGACTTACTATTCGTATAATGGAACCCTGGTAGTGCGCACAGACGGAACGACTGTGGAATGTACACAGTGAGGTAAGCGTATGAAAAAAATACTGATTGTATATGCGACCAAGACCGGTACGGCTGCCACTGCAGCACGGCTTTTGAGTGACAGACTTGCGGGGAGGGATTTCACACTGTGTACCCCTGAGGATGCTGCAAGCGACCCTTCCGGATATGATATTGTTGTGATAGGCGGCTGCATCCGTTATGCAAAGCTGTATAAGCCGGTCAGGGAATATTTGAAAAAATGGGATACAGTTCTTGCAACCAAGCAGACCGGTTATTTTATTGTGTGCGGATATCCGGACAGCGCAGAGGAATATTACGAAAAGAATCTGACCGATGCGCAAAGAGAGCGTGCGTTTGCGCTTGCATGCTTTGGCGGAGAAATGGTGCCGGCACACGCAAAAAGCCTTTGGGATAAACTGATTTTGAAGATCGAGCGTGAAAATATCCTGGGCGGCGGCAATAACGGTGAGCAAAGGGAAGATGCCGTTTTGCCCACGATTTCCGAGGTCAACATTGCGCAGTTCGCAGGCAAACTCAAGGAACTTTCGCTTTGACAGAGGAATTTTGCGTGAATTTATTAGAAAATTACGCAAAAAACTGTTGACAAATCCGCATTTGTGTGATAATATATTAAGGTACGAAAAAAATCGTACCGTAATATTTGACCCATTAGCTCAGATGGCAGAGCACATGACTTTTAATCATGGTGTCCGGAGTTCGACTCTCCGATGGGTCACCAAATAGAGAGAGCACCGCAAACGCGGTGCTCTCTCTATTTGGTGACCCATCGGCAAAGAGCCGAACTCTTCGAGCTGCGATAAGACTAAACACATTTGTGTAAGCAAACATGCAGCTCGACCTTTCGACGCAGAGCGTCGAAAGAATTCGACATCTCCGATGCAAAAAGATAACATTCGAACTGAAAGGTTCGGATGTTCTCTTTTTATCCAAGCCGCAGGCTTGGTATGGAATCAATGCGCTTGCGCATTGTATGGAATTGCCGAAGGCGTATGGCATCACGCGCAAGCGTGTATCCATGTTTCCCTGCGGCTTGATTACATACATCCCTTCGGGATGATTCCATGCGCGACTGCGTCGCAATTCCATACCGCAACAAGTTGCGGATTTCATACACGCCTTCGGCGTGATTGGGATGCGAAGGGAGAACGATACGCATAGAATTTTTGCTTGAATATTCCGAACAGTTAGCGTGCGAGATCGCAAAGCTTTGCAACGAGTACAAAATAGACTCTAATACCGTATATCAGATCACAAAATGAAGCAAGGTTGAAAAGCCTTGCTTTTTTAGTGGGTTCGGACTTCTGCCCGATTTAGCGCGGAGAAAAGCCACGCGCTATGCTTGCCCCCGGACGCAAGCGTTGGGGAAATACGGAAATTCAACCCAAGGTAGAACTTTCGCAATAAAACTCAATATGTTTACTATTGCAAGTTGTGTTTTGCTGTGATATAATATAATCACAAGATAGCTATCTCAAAAAATCTTGGAGGATAGAATATGTTAGATCAAAAAGTATTTGGCGAAAAGCTTCGCAATCACAGAAAAAAGCTTGGAATGACGCAGGAAGAGGTTGCAGAAAAAGTTGGAGTATCTCCGCAAGCGATTTCAAAATGGGAGGCCGGAGATTGTTTGCCCGATTGTTTTAATCTGAAAGCTATTAGCGATGTTTATAAAATCTCGGCAGATGTTCTTCTTGAAACCGAATCAAGCGGTGATCTTGATGCTGTGTCAAGTAAGATTGAGCAACTTGCGACAGAATTCGTTTGGTCAATAGCAAACCATGACCGCTATAATAGTAATCTCCGTCAAGAGCTTGGAGAAGATCTTTGGGAAATGTGGAAGGGCATCTATTTTGCTGGGGTTGGCAACAGAGAAAAACAAGAAGAAAGTAAAAATCAAGGAAATCTTAGAATTATAGGTTCATACGGAACAAAAATTTGGGATAACAGCGGTGTGGCTTGTGTTATTAAATCATCACTTATCAATCAGCTTTCTCCCTTCGACGCAAACACGATAGAAGTAATGCAAGCACTTTGCAGTGAGGACGGACAAAAGCTGATTTTGGCTCTGTCCTGCGATACTCCAACATCAAAGCAAACACTCATTGATAAAGCTAATATTGAAATATCCCGTTTGAATGAGCTTTTGCTTTTATTCACCGAAAATCGAATTATTGAATTTGTTGCGGACAATCGTTCAGAGGACAGAGGATACTTGATCTGCGGTCATTGCGGTGTTTCTGCGTACATGGTGTTAACAGCAATGTATATCCTCAATAAAAAGAATTATACCGTTTCGCAATTTCTCATAGGATGATTGACTTTCTCGCCCCGCCTTGCGCGGGGCTTTTCCTTGCTTTCTGCATATCAATAATCTCGGTTCGGACATTCAATCGTCCGTTTCACCCAAAAAGGAACAGGAGCGCAACAGGGCTCCTGTTCCTTTTATAAATTTGTTTACTATTAGTTTGCCTCAAACACAAATACATCTGTTGGGTTCCACATGTATGCATCGTCGCAAACGTATCCGCGTAGCCAAAGCTCTCCACCCACGTTTCGCAGATAGAGCCCTCTCGGAAAATCCTGACGGCTATCAAGTAACTGCGAAACCACAGTGATCGCACCTTCGGGTGCCTGTTGCGTGCCACTCAGAGTCAAGCTTTTACTGACGGGCTGATTCAGCAGATGCAAGCGGAGATACAACCCGACGCAAGGGGCACATGGCTGTAGACCATGCTGCTTTGCGACATCCAAAATTTCCGGAAATGCGACGCTGTGCTCCCATCCGAGCTCTTTTGGTGTTGTGATCATCAATCTGACGGGAGATTTGGGAGCATTGCTTTGAAAATCAGGGTGATCCATGAAAACCCGTGCATAATCGTTTGTCCGAATGTTGTTTTTCTGCAGTATGGGCAGAATTGATTCGTGCTGAATGCCGCCCACGGTCAGCGTTATTTCCTGTGCCATAAGTATAATCGGTTTTTTGCATTATTCCGCACGATATACAACCTTACCGTTCACTACGGTGAGATACGCCTCGGTGCCGATGACGCGCAACGGGTCGTCTTGCCAGATGACCACGTCACCGTCCTTGCCGACCTCCAGGCTGCCTACGCGATCACCGATGCCGGTCTGCTTAGCGGGATTGATGGTGATCGCTCTCCAGCCTTCTTCATAGTCCAAGCCTGCGCTGACCGCAAAGCCTGCGCACATGGGAAGATGCTCAAGGGGAATGACGGGGGCGTCGGTGATGATGCTGATCGGTACGCCTGCGCGGTGCAGCACACCGGGAGTGGTAAAGCTCTTGTTTGCAAGCTCGATCTTGGTCTTGCCGCCAAAGGAGGGGCCGATGAATGCGGGATATCCCTCAGCTGCCAGCTCGTCCTTGATCAGTTCGCCGTCGGTGCAGTGATCCAGCGTCAGGTCTACGTCAAATTCCTTGGCAATGCGGATGGCGGTGAAAATATCATCAGCGCGGTGCGCGTGCGCCTTGAGCGGAATTTCCTTTTTGATAACGGGGATCATGGCCTCAAGCTTCATGTCAAAGCCCGGCTCTTTGCCGTTTTCCTTGGCTTGCACGTAATTGCGCGTCTTGAAAAGCAGCTCACGCAAAAGTGCCGCGGTTGCCATACGCGTGATGGGCGTTTTGCCGCCGCGCTGCCCGTAGCAGCCTTTGGGGTTTTCGCCAAACGCGATCTTCATGGCAAGCGGATTCTTGATAATCATGTCGTCCACTCTTTTACCAGCTAACTTGATGGCCACGAACGTGCCGCCTACTACGTTTGCACTGCCGGGACCTGTGCAGGCCGAGGTCACACCGCACTTCAGGGCAAGAGGGAAGGTCTCGTCTATCGGATTGATGCCGTCAATGGCGCGCATGTGCGGAGTGACGGGATCGGACATTTCGTTATAGTCCATACCCTCCCAGCGCATTTTGGAGTTGTCCACACCGATGTGGCAATGCGCCTCCACACAGCCGGGCGTGACAAGTCTGCCGTTTGCGTCTATTACGGTAGCGTAGTCTTGACAAATATCGGTGCCGACAGCCGCGATCTTGCCGTCGTCGCCAATCAGCACGCAGCCGTTCTCAATATCCGCGCCCGCCATGGTTTTGATATGTCCGTTTTTGATCAGTAACATGATGTACCTCCCACAAATCAGTTGTTTGCATCCATTATAGCACGAAACGGGTGAGATGTCAATGAAATCATGCGCCTGCGGTGATTCCATCGACCCTGCGGGAGATGCCATACCAATCCTACGGATTGGATAAAAAAACACCATCGCTGTTGCGATGGTGTTTTTTTGGGGTGAGTAGTGGGGCTTGAACCCATGACCTCCAGGGCCACAACCTGGCGCTCTAGCCAACTGAGCTATACCCACCATATTTAAAATATGGCGTGCCTTGAGGGATTCGAACCCCCGACCTACTGCTTAGAAGGCAGTTGCTCTATCCGACTGAGCTAAAGGCACAAATTCCGGAATTCCGGAAAATGGAGCGAGTGATGGGAATCGAACCCACGCGGCCAGCTTGGAAGGCTGGAATTCTACCATTGAACTACACTCGCATACGTACGTTTCTCAAAACCGCTCTAATATAATACCACGCAAATACGGATTTGTCAAGCCCTTTTTAAAAAAAAATCACAAATATTGCAAAAAAATTCGAACGGTAAAAAAGACTTTGAAAAATCGTCCCGAATTTTGCAAAAGCCTTGCTATTGACCCAAAAAAATGCTATAATGATGTGAGAATTCTTACCCCGGAGGGAAACTATGGGATACCTGACCCCCGACAAGATGCTTGCAACCTTTTGCGAGCTGTCTGTCGATGAATTGAAGCGGCGCGGCATTGACGTGCTGCTCATGGATATTGACAACACATTGGCGCCCTACGAGCAGGCAGAGCCGGACGAGCGCATTATCGCGTGGCTGGACGGCATGAAGGCAGCGGGGATTCGGCTTGCGTTTGTTTCCAACAACAATTGGGAGAGAGTCGAGCTGTTCAACCGCGAGATCGGCATACAGGCGCACGCAAAGAGCGGAAAGCCGTTTGGCAAGAAGCTGCGACAGGCGATAGATTCCTACGGCTCGGATGCCTCGCATGCTGCGATTTTGGGCGATCAGCTGCTGACCGACGTGTTTGCTGGCAAGCACATTGGTGCAACGGCATTTTTGGTGCCGCCTATCAAGGACAAGACGACCGTCTTCTGGCGTATCAAGCGCGCATTGGAAAAGCCGATTATCAAAAAATATATCAAAAGACACCCCGAGCAGGCAGCATGCGCTGCATTTTGGCTCGGCAGGAGGTAAAGAATGAGCTTTGCAACCTTTGGCCCCGGCGGCAACTGTGATTGGTTTTACGCCGAGGGGAATAAAGCAACCATACAAGCACCCGGTTGGCTGAAGTCCAAGGGGCTTGATTCTTACGAATACGAGGCGGGCAGGGGAGTGAACGCAAGTGAGGCGTCCTTGCGGGCTGTGGGCGAAAAGGCACGTGAGCACGGTATTCGCATGTCCTTGCACGCGCCCTACTTCATTTCACTTTCGGGTACCGAAGAGGCTACGCGACTCAAGAGCATTGATTATATCACAAAATCGCTTTGGGCTGCCGAGCTGCTTGGTGCAGAAACCATCGTCATTCACAGCGGCAGTGCCGGCAAGATCAGCCGCGAGCATGCCATGGAGCTGTCCAAGGATACGCTTGCCAAGGTAGCCGAGGCGGTGGGGGATACCAAGATCAAGCTTGGTATTGAAACCATGGGCAAGGTCAATCAGCTGGGTACGCTGGACGAGGTCATCGAGCAATGCAAGGTGGATAAAAAATTCGTTCCCGTGGTGGATTTCGGGCATCTGAACGCACGCGTGTGCGGGAATGCATTCCCCGACGTGGACGCATACCGCGAGGTGTTTGACCGCATCGGCACACAGCTTGGCGATGACGTGGCAAAATATCTGCATTGCCATTTTTCCAAGATCGAGTTCACAGGTGCGGGCGAAAAACGCCACGTGACCTTTGAAGACACCGTCTTTGGGCCTCGCTTTGAGCCGCTGATCGAGGCCATCATCCGCGAGGGCGTTTGCCCTAACATTATTTGTGAGTCGGACGGCACCATGACCGCCGACGCGCTTGCCATGAAGAATTATTATAACGAACTGAGAGGAATATGATTATGAGAGCAAAAAGAATTCAGAAGCTGCAGGCCGAAATGGCGAAAAAGGGCTTTGACGCACTTGTGGTGACAAGTGAGATCAATCAGAGATATCTGACGGGCTTTGCCTTTACCGATGGCTACGTGCTGATCACAACCGATAAAAACTATCTGCTGACCGATTTCCGCTATATCGAAGCTGCAAAGGCAACCGTGGACGCAAGCCTTTTTGAGATCATCATGCCCAAGGGCGGAATGCTGGATGAGATGGCTGCCAAACTGGACGCAAGCGGTGCCAAGATCACAGCTGTCGAAGAGGCAACGCTGTCACTTTCGAGCTATGAAAGACTCAAGGTCAAGTTCAAGAACACCGACCTTGTGCCGGGCGGCTCTGCGCTGATCGATACCTTGCGCCTTTACAAGGACGAGGAGGAGTTTGCCAGCATGGCACGCGCTCAGGCCATTACCGACGCTGCGTTTGAGCACATCCTGACCGTTCTGCACCCCAATATGACCGAGATCGAGGTTGCTTTGGAGCTGGAGTTCTTTATGCGCAAGATGGGCTCAGAGGGCATTGCGTTTGATACCATCGCGGTTTCGGGCAGCATGTCCGCGCGTCCGCACGGTGAGCCCAGACCCGTTAAGCTGGAAAAGGGCTTTTTAACCATGGACTACGGTGCTCGTGTGGACGGCTATTGCTCGGATATGACGCGTACGGTGGTGCTTGGCAAGGCGGATGCCGAGATCAAAAAGGTATACGACACGGTGTTGCTGGCGCAAACGACCGCCATTGATGCGCTCAGAGCAGGCCTTGGCTGCAGACAGGCAGACAAGATTGCGCGTGACATCATCGACGGTGCGGGCTATAAGGGTTGCTTTGGCCATAGTCTCGGTCACGGTGTAGGTCTGTATATTCATGAAAACCCCAGACTTTCCTTTGGCGCGGGCGAGAACGACGTGCTCGAACCCGGTCACGTGGTGACCGCAGAGCCCGGCATATACATTGAAGGCAAGTACGGCTGCCGCATTGAGGATATGATCGGCATTCTGCCCGACGGTACCGCACACGACTTTACGCACAGCCGTAAGGATATGATAGAACTGTTCTGATTTAGAACAAACGCCCGCCTGTCATCCTTGAGCAAGCATTTTTCGCAAGATTCTTCGCTGCGCTCGAGAATGACAGCGAAAAATGCGCCGCGAAGGATCTTGGCGGGCGAAAAGCAGCAATATGAATAAAGAGGAATCGATTATGAAAAAGATTAAAGTAGGAATTGCGGGCTCAAGAGGCCTTTCGACCGTGATGGGATTGCGTGCGCTGCCCGACGTGGAGATCACCGCGCTTTGCAATCTGGACGAGGCAACGCTGGATGCACAGGCCAAGGACCTTGGCGTGGAGCACAAGTATCGCGTATTCGAGGACATGCTGGCCTCGGACATTGATGCCGTCATCATTTCCACCCCCATGCAGTGCCACGTGCCGCAGGCAATTGCTGCGCTGGAGGCAGGCAAGCACGTCATGAGCGAGGTGACCGCGGGTGTGACCATGGATGAGCTGTGGTGGCTGATCGAGACCGTGGAGAAGACCGGCATGATCTACATGATGGCCGAGAACTATATCTATACACCGCAGGTACAGATGGTCAAGGAAATGGTCAAGGCGGGCTTGTTTGGTGACACGTATTATGCTGAGGGCATGTATCTGCACAATATTGACGGACTTTTCAAGTACCCCGACGGCAGAAGCACGTGGAGATCGTTCTGGCAGTGCGGCAAGCGCGGCAATTTCTATCCTACGCACAGCGTAGGCCCCGTGATGAACTGGTTCCCGGGTGACCGCATTACCGAGATCACCACCTATTCTCCGGGTGTATATAACGAATTGGGATTGCGTCAGGACAGCGGTACGACAACCATGTGCCGTACGGCAAATGGAAAGCTGCTCAATATCCGCGTGGACTGCACGTCACCCCGTCCCCATAACATGACCTATTATCAGCTGCAGGGCACCAAGGGCATTTTCCAGGCGGCATCGCACGGCTTTGGAGATCTGGACAAGGTATCGTTCCTTGGCGAAAACAATCCGCTGGGCTGCATGACGTGGGAGCCCTTGACCAACTATAACGAATATTTGCCCGAGAGATATAAGGTAGCAACTGCAGAGCAGAACGCTGCAGGCCACGGTGGCGGAGATTTCTTTATCGTGGAGGACTTTATCAACGCCATCAGAACGGGTGAGCAGCCCGAGATCGACGTTTATAAGGCATGTGAATGGACCGCAGTGGGACTTTTGTCCGAGCTGTCCGTGACCAACAACGGCCGCACCATGCAAATGCCGCATTTCCGCAAGAATATGCCGCTGGAAGAGAAGAAGATTACGTTGTGATATCTAATAACGGATAGCAATAGAGCGAAAAACAGCCTCCGATGGAGAAAAATCTTCATCGGAGGCTTCCTTTTTCTGTGTCCATTATACCACAAAATCGTCAAAAAGTCAAGTCTTGTATTTTATAAATTGCCATGCTATAATAGATCACTCTGAAATATGGCAAGGAGAATTATGCGCAATGTCAAATCTTACTTTACAGCACAGAAAGGTAGAAATTGATTCTCTTATTGATAATGAAATTTTTGAGGATGATAAATTGGTTTATTCTTTCGTTATGAATTTGTTCAGCAACAGAGAAATAGACGAGTGTATAGATTACGTAAAAAATCTTTGTGCTCTTAACAATGGATATCATCTGATATATTATAAATTGTGGTATGTTTCATTGCTTTATCTGCGTGGATATTTCGCAAAAGCTGAACAGGAGTTTTTTATATTACAGACAAGCACCATTTCAGATCACATCAAAGATTTTTATCTAAAGAAGCTCGGATTTGATAAGTTATATGATAATTTCATTATGAAAGAAACAGAGCATTTTGTTTTTCATATACACCCAAGCAGATATGAAAAACAAGAGAACATCAATTCCAAAACAGAGCGCTGCGAATTAGGATACGAATTGGTTGGCAAAGGCTTCTTTGGAATTATCCTTGAAAGAAAAATCCACTATTTTTTGTGGGACAATGAAGACATGAAGAATTACTTTTGTAATTCTCAAACATGCTCATGTTATGGCGTTATTCACGAAGGCGAATACAACAGAGATTGGCATGAGTCAACGCACGTTTACAACTATCTATACGGGATGGAGAGACCGAAAACATTTATTTTGGAAGGAATAGCCGTATATAATGACGGTCGAAAGGGAGCAGCTCGTCTGAAATATGCTCAAGCTGCATACCAAAAGTTGGGGATATCTCCAAACATTCGCGAATGGTGGCAAGACGCAGAAGTGTTCAGAAATACAGATTCATGGATGACATATACAACAGCAGGGTATTTTATATTAAAACTGCGAAAGAAGTATGGGAAAGAAAAGCTTTTACAATTATCAAAATATCAAACATTTGATGATGCTTGTCGTATTTATGGTGAATCAGAGCTTCTGTCTATCGTGCATGAAACAGAAGAGGATATTATCAATTTGAGTCAACAAGTGATATATGATTGATCGTTCGTAAAGGGTAGCCAAAAAAAGCCCTCTCCGCTGGAGAGGGGGAACCACGAAGTGGTGGGTGAGATTTACCCGACGGACGCTCCTACACCCAAGCGGACGCCTCTGTCACGTTACGCGATTTCATCCTACAGGAAAGTGTTTCGTTGTCCCATGGGAAAGATAGTTTAAGACGGCTTTGAGCGGTTTTATGGGAACCTCATCCACCACTTCGTGGTCCCCCTTCCCCCGCGGGGAAGGCTTTGGTGCGCATCCGCGTAGAAAAAAACGGGAGAACGCCTTGTGGGCATTCTCCCTTGATTTTTTAGCGGTAATACACGTAAAACACGATAATGGTTCTCTCAACGCCGCCATGTTCCAGGTCGGGGGCGGTGATGACCACGCCGTCCTTGGAAAGCAGCTCCCAAGCTTGCATGTCATCGATCTTGCAACGGAAGATGACGTCCGCGCTGGCAAACACCAACAGCTCGTCGTCACGGATGTTCAGCCCACCGTTGCGCCCGATCACCTCGTCTACACCGTTTCGCTTTTCGGTCACATATCTGATGTGGTGTCCGCACATCTTCTCGGCCATCTCGCGGCGAAAACGCTTGGAGTCGGGATTTTTTGTTTTGAAAATACGCTTGAAAAGTCCCATATCTTACTTGCAAAGCTCGTTGTACTGCGCAATGGTGGCAGCGAAATCGTCGATGGCATTCTTGATGACCTGCGGATCTCTCATGTCAATGCCTGCAACCAACAGGCTGTCCAAAGGCGACTTGGAGCCGCCGCACTTCTGGAAGTCAATGTACTGACCGATGTAGCTCTCACCTTCGGTTTCAATGCGGTGTACGATGCTGGAGGCTGCGGAGATGCAGGTTGCGTACTTGTAAACGTAGAAGTTGGTGTAGAAGTGAGGAATTCTCATCCACTCGTTGGCAATTTCTTTGTCGCAGACAACGTCGGGGCCAAAGTACTTGCAAACGATGTCGTAATAGGTCTTGCAAAGCACGTCCTTGGTCAGCGTAGCGCCGCCCTCGACCATGGCGTGTGCGTCACGCTCAAATTCTGCAAACATGGTTTGTCTGTAAAGCGTACCCTTGTAGGTTTCCATGATCTGGTTGAGAATAGCCAACTTTTCTTCCTTGCTGTCGCTCTCGCGCAGCTTGCGGTGGCAGAACAGCAGCTCGTTGACGGTTGATGCAACCTCGGCAACGAAAATGGTGTAGGAGGAGTTCTGCGGCTCGTTGTATTTGCGGGAGAAGTAGGAGTGCATGGAGTGACCTGCTTCGTGCGCAAAGGTGGAAACATTGTCCAAGGTTCCCACAAAGTTGAGCAACATGTAGGGCTGGGTATCATAGCAGCCGGAGCTGTACGCGCCACCGCGCTTGCCGCGGGAGGGATACACGTCAACCCAGTTTTGTTCCTTGACGCCCTTTTCCAGTGTGTCGTGGTATTCGCTGCCAAAGATCTTGACCGTTTCCAGCACCTCTTCGGTTGCCTCTTCAAAGGAATATTCCTTTTCACACTCGGCAATCAGGGGCGTGTAGATATCGTACAGGTGCAGCTTGGAAAGTCCCAGCGACTTCTTTTTGATGGCGTAGTAGTCGAACAGAACGTTCAGATTCTCGTTTACGGTGTTGATCAGATTGTTGTAGATCTCGGGAGTGACCTCGTCACGGAAAACCGATGCACTCAGGCTGTTTTCGTAGCCTCTGACGCGTGCCATGGTAGTTCTTTCCTTGACGTATGCGTTATACAGCGTTGCAAAGGTGTTGCCGTACTGGGTGTAGGTCTTGTACAGCGTGGTGAATGCAGCACGGCGAACGCGGCGCTCACTTGACATCAGCTTGGTTACGTAGGTAGCGTCGTTGAGCTGCACCAATTTACCGCTCTCATCTCTGATCTTGCCGAACTGCAGATCAGCGTTTGCAAAGATGGCGCGCACGTTGGCAGCACCGCCCATACCGCTTTGCATATCTGCCATCAGCTTTTCGCACTCGTCCGAAAGGGTGTGAGGCTTTTCGCGCTGTGCAAGCCAGATGTCACGGGAGAAGGCGCGCAGCTCGGGGCATTCCTCCATCCATGCCTGAACGGTCTCAGTATCCAAACGAATAAGGGTGGGATTTACGAAGAACGCAGCAGACCCCAGCTTGTTGAACAGATTGCGCATCTTGCCCATCATAGCTAAGTAGTGGTTATCGGTGGTATCTGCATCCGATGAAAGATGCGCGTACATATAAAGCTTTTCTATGACTCTGAGCATGGTCGTAAAGTCATTGAACATGGCAAGCAGTCCTTGAGCACTTTCGCTCATGGTGGCAGCGTGTGCGGGGAATGCCTCTACCATATCGGCAGCCTTTTTATAATCGGCATCAAAATCCTGCTCGGTAGCATAAATGTTGGTCATGTCCCACTTATATTTTGCGGGGATCTCGGCTCTTACGTTTGTCATAATGTATCTCCTTAAATTAAAGTTTATTCCACGGATTTGAGTGATTCCGCCATATCAATACGGTCAATGCGCGGTCGCAGCGCAAGTCCGACCAGTATGGCAAACAGGATGGTCAGCAAGAATGCATACAGGTAACTCTGCCACGCGATCATAACAGGGAAAGCAATGTTGTCCAGCACGATCTTGGACATCACAAAGTGGTGCAAAAGGATTCCGACAGGCATACCCAGCAGTGCGCCGATCACAGAAAGCACGTAATTCTCGGTCATGACGTATCGGCGTGTTTCGCCTCTGTAAAGACCGATGACGCGCAGCGTTGCGATCTCGCGCCTGCGCTCGGTGATATTGATGTTTGTCAGATTGAACAGCACAATGTAAGCCAGTGCACCTGCGCAAACGATGACTGTGATAACTACGTAATTCATACTTTGCATCATAGTTTGTACGTTATTGCGCGTCTCAGCACAGGACTCCAGATAAGCCACTGCTTGGTCACCTCGCAAGGCGGCTGCGGTGGTATCGATCTCCAATCCCTCGGCTGCATAGATCAGTGCGGTTTTGATCTCCGGTGCTTGTGTCGTTGCATCGGTATAGGTCTGTGTATTGATATATACAAGGTTGTCAATATAATTGTCTATAATACCACTGATTGTAACGGTGATGTCACCGTCATCGGATCCGACGGTCAGAGTATCGCCCACACCGACTTGTAAAAGCTCAGCCAAGTGTCCGTTGATCACAGCTTGTCCTGCTTCGGGGAAGGGGACGTATTCTCCGTCGTACGAGAAATTTATATAACCGTCGGGGGCTATGTCGCTGACGTGCAGTGTTGCCTTGCGGCTGCCATGCGCACTTTCAACGTCCTGCTCAGATTGATGCATCGACATGATATAACCGATCTTGTCCCGGTTTCGTTCGAAAAAGTCTGCCAGTGCCTGTTCGTCCTGCGCTTCTTTGAAAGAGACTTTGTAATCATAAAGGAAAATATAGTCGTATTGGTAGGAGGCAAGATTCTTGATCGAATCGCCCAAACCAAAGCCTGTAACCAGCAAGGCGGTGCTGCCGCCAATACCCAGGATCATGACCAGCAAACGTTTTTTATATCTCCAGATATTGCGCAGAGCAACCTTGGAGAGGAAGGGGAGCGGTTTCCACAAGAACGTGATACGCTCAAAGAATACGCGCTTGCCCGAAGCAGAAACGCGCGGACGCATCAGCTGTGCAGGCATCTGTCCCGCACAGGAAAGCACACACATCGCCGCGGTTCCCATGCAGCAAACAAGGGAAACCAGCACGCAAGCGGCAAGCAGGGTTGGATTGAATACGTATAGAAGGGTATCGGTAAAGTCGTACATCAGTGTGTACGCCATCCAAAGCACACGCGGCAGACCGAACGTCCCAAGGAAAAATCCGCACACAGAGCCGATCAGGGAAGCGGAGCCTGCATAGATCAGATATTTAGCCATCAGGGATGAGCGGCTGTAGCCCATAGCTTTCAGCGTACCCAACGAGATACGTTCGTCCTCTACCATACGGGTCATAACGGTAGAGCATACCAGTGCGGCCACCAATACGAAAAACACGGGAAAGACCACGGCAATACCCGAAACAATGGTGGAATCGGTTTCCATACTGATATATCCGATGTTTTGTTCGCGTGTCAGCACGTACGTTTTGGGGCAAGTCAGCTCTTGCAGCTCTTCCGGCAGCTTAAGCAGCGCCAGTGCATCCGCGAGCTCCTGCTCGGCCTTGGTGAATTCACGATTTGCCTGGATCTTTTCCACGTTGAGCTGCTTTTCAGCAAGCGTCAGTTCTGTTTGCGCTTCAGTCAGCTTCAGCCTTTGTAAGGTGATGATGCCCTTGGCTGCAAGATCCAGCTTGTCAAAGGTTTCTTTTGCCGTATCACGGATCTCTTTGGCTTGTTCAAGCAGGTCAGCACAAATGTTCATTGTAGCCAGCATCTCGGCGTTCTCCGATAAAAGCTGAACTCTTCTGAGTTCCACACGCGCCAGTTCCGCGATGTATTTGAGATTGAACGGATGCTGCTGCACCAAAACTTCGAGTTCTGCAGCAGATTGCTCAAGCTGTTCCAGTTCTTTCGTTACGGCTTGATAATGATCCTGATCAATCGAATTGATCTTCTTGTCAGCCTCTGCAATCAGCGCATCCGCTTCAGCCATGGAAGCATTGAATTCTTCGGTTGCCTTGGCAAGTGCAAGATTCATCTTTTCTTCCAAGACGGCCAGTTCCTCTTTGCCCTGATTGAGTTGTGCGTAGCCGTCGTCGATTTTGGCCTGCGCCTTGGCAAATTCCGCCTCGGCATCCAGACGCGCCTGTGCCAGATCCTTCTGTCCCTGCTCGTAGGCAGCTACACCGTCGCTGATCTGATCCTGCGCTTGCTTGATATAGGAAATACCGCGCTCTTGCGCAAGACGCTTGATCTCATTGTTGACCGAGTCTTCCAGTGCTTCGATTGCGCGATCGTATTCCTCGGAGTAAATGTAGGCATCGATTTTTGCATCCAAATGGACCGCCGTGTAATAATCTACAGCGAAACCTTCCTCCGGAATGTAACAGAATGCCGTGATTGAGCCGTCTCCCAGCGAAGTGTTACCTCTTCGATAGCTGATGTATTCCACCGAGTTGCCAATTCCCACAATAGTGTATTCCTTGTGAGAAAACATCTCGGTGTCAGCCTCCTTCAGACGAATGGTCTTGCCAATATCCTCTGCTGTGTAGCGTCCGCTGTCCGCTAAGCATTCGTCGGATTGCTTGGGCATTCTGCCTGCGATCACCTCGGGGCGGCTGACAGATTTTGTGATGCTCATAAAGTGCAGAATTTGTTCGGTGTCATCCTTTCCGCTTGTGCAAATGGCATCTGCTGTGATTACGCCCTCGGCTTTTCGTATGCCTTTGAGTCCGGATAGTGCCCTGACGTCGTCCTTGTAAAGCCCCAGAGTGGAAGACACCGAGAAATCGTACAGGTTATATTCAGTTATATAGCTGTTTGCGGTGTCGAGCATTGCGTCCTCGATCATGAAAAGTCCCGCGTAAAAGCCTACGCCAAGGGCAACGATGGCAAGAATTGCCAAATACCTGCCGGGATGTATCTTGATCTCACGCCATGCCGCCTTCCCAAAGGGGAATTTCATAAGACCTCCAAATTTACGAATGGTGTTGAATATTTTACCACTCGATCTGTTCGATCGGAGTGGGATTGGGGTTGCAGCTGCAGCTGACAACCGCCCCGTTTTTTATGCGAATAACGCGGTTCGCCATAGGGCAGAGCGCGTGGTTGTGCGTAATGATTACAGCTGTTGTGCCTCGCTCTCTGCAGGTTTTCTGCAAAAGTGCGAGAATGGTTTTACCGGTTTCATAGTCAAGCGCACCCGTCGGCTCGTCGCAAAGCAAAAGTCTTGGATTCTTGACCAAAGCGCGTGCAATGGCAACGCGCTGCTGCTCACCGCCCGAGAGCTGCGCGGGGAAGTTGTTCAGACGGTCTCCAAGACCGACCTCGCCAAGCACGGCAGCGGGGGAAAGCGATCCCTTTTTCAGTCTGGCGGCCATTTCCACGTTTTCAAGCGCGGTCAGATTGCCGATGAGATTGTAGAACTGGAACACGAATCCCACCTCGCGGCGACGGTATTGCGATAGCTTTTTTTCGGACAAAGCACCAATGTTCTGTCCGTCAAATCGCACGTGTCCGTTTGTCAGTGTATCCATGCCGCCAAGGATGTTGAGCAGCGTGGTTTTTCCGGCTCCGCTCTCTCCTACGATAACGCAGATCTCACCCTGCTCAATTGAAAACGTTGCATTACGCAGGGCCGCGATCTCGACCTGACCTGTGCGGTATATTTTATTCACTTGGTCAAATTCGATGAATGCCATAAGTACCTCGACAAAAAACAATTATACATTTTCATTATATATCATAAATTTGATTTTGTAAAGGCTTGTGCCGCGATTTTACAACCTATTCACAAAAAACGACAATTAAATGAGCTGTTTATGAAGGATTCTTGACAAAACCGACCAAATGTAATATAATGAACGTGAGCAAAAATGATCCGAAAGGAGATCGCATATGAAATTCGAACAAACCGAAAGCTTTAACAGATATATACTGACCTACAGCGCAGACGCTGCTGTGCGCGGTACTATAACCTATATGCAGGACGGTGTGCAGACCTCAGAGGATTTTTTCCTTGAGGCCGGACAAAACATGACGTTCCGCTGCCTGATCGACGGCTATCTTGCAGGCAAGGTGGCAAAGCCTCCCGTGGACGTGCGCGTGGACTTTATCAAGGGCGGCTCGGATATCCGCATCCACTCCCTTGCGACCGATCTGATCCCCGCATACGAGGGCGATACCTACTATATGGAGAACGAATACTACCGCATGGGCATCGAGCTTGCCTGGGGTGGCGGTCTTTCCTATTTCGCGGATAAGCGCGCTCCCGAGGGGCTTGAGAATTTACTGAATAATTTTGATACGGGCAGACTTGTGCAGCAATCCTATTATGGCACAAGCGAGCCTCCGTTTGTGTGCGGTGAGTTTATGAATCAGAAATGGGGTTATAACCCTGTACAGGGAGGCGACCGCACCAATGCCAAGAGCAAGCTGGTGGATCTGGAGATCACCGAAAAGTCGGTTTACGTCAAGTGCCGTCCGCGCGATTGGGGACACGAGGCGTGGTATACCCCCTCCTATATGGAGAATACGTATGCCTTTGACGGTGACGTTGTGCGTGTGGACAACCGCTTCGTGGATTTCTCGGGCTGGGAGCATCCAAAGCGCGGCCAGGAGGTTCCTGCGTTCTATACCATCAGTTATCTTGGTAACTTTTGGTTTTACGACGGACAAAAGCCGTGGACGGGCGACGAGCTGTCGGTGCGTCGCGATCTGATCTTTTGGCCCGAGGATTGGCCTCGCCACCGTTTCCCGCTGCCAAAGGGTGACACCGAGACCTGGTGCGCCTGGACGGACGATAACGATTGGGGCATTGGCCTTTACGTGCCGGGTGTGGAGCTGCTTGTGGGTGGCAGACACATGTATAACGGCACAAAGGAGCCGCATCATGCCGCAACCAACTACGTAGCGCCCATCAAATCCATCAAGCTGCAGAGCTTTGTGCCGTTGGAGTACAGTTATCTGATCTATTCGGGCAGCCTTGCCGACATTCGCGCCAAGTTTACCGAAAAGAAGGACTTTGCGAACAACGAGTATTTTGAGAAATACGGGAAATAAGAGGGAACGGACATGAAGATCATCGCACAGACATGGACCGTCGTTGAGGATGACGTGACGCATAAGGTGGAGTATCTTTGCAATCCCTTCACGGGCAATATGACCGTTGGCATCGACGGGGATGCTTACACATTAAAGAGCAAGTTTTTGTTTTTCGGCCTTGCACGCCGCGAGGCGTTCCGCGTGGGCGATACCCAAGCCCTTTTGGTGGTCGGCAAGAACGGCCGCGCACAGGTGCTGATCAAGGGAAAGCCGATTGAAGAAAGTTAAAAAGCTGCCTGTAAATGCAGCTGCGGAATGAGCGGGAAATACGTTTCACTGAAAGCAGAAGTCTTAGGCTTCTGCTTTTATGATAGGGATATGACGCGTAGAAACCGTTCGGATTCGCATTCTCCCCCCTGCGCATGGGGAGAATGCGAATAGAATGGGTTTCTGACGCTGATGCGGCCACGGAATCCGAAACGCTACTTCTTGTATACTAAAAAAGCAGGAATCTGCTCATTTCAGAACAAATTCCTGCTATTTTTTCGCTATTCCCGCAGCCCCAAGGTCTGTGTGGCGTTTTTTCGGTTCTTTGTACCCGCGCAGGCGACATTTACTTTTATACAAAACAGGGCTGCCGTGGGGCAGCCCTGTTTTGTACTGCGTGGTAAATTGCGATATGGATTTTGGAAATATTCAACGCTTTGGAAGAGATTATTTTAATATACAGTCATTAAATAAATCTTCGTATTCAACTGAATATACATTGTTGACGGAACATACTATGTCTGAATATGATATTTGTTCATTAATATGGAATATCGATGATGTCCCCAGTAATAATGAGTAATAGGAGTGTATATTAGTTTCTACATTTGATACGTTGTAAATGGAAGATTCATCTATGGATAATTCGTTTAACATTAATATGTAATTCTGACCAATAGATAGGAATTTTTCGGCTTCATCAGAACTGAAAACGATATGGTTATCGATTTGTCCTCCTGGCAATCTGAGAATGAAATATTGTGTTGGATTTTCATTAGAAACAAAAATATAGTCAGTCGTGATAGTTCTGGCACCATTCTGTTGTTCAGTATATTTTGGGGAATCAACATGCATTAGTTTACAGTATTCCAGTCGGTCGGACTTTTCTACTGCTTCTTCATAAGTATAGCCGGGATATGAGTTGTTTAGAGTAGTTTCGGTAACGCTGGCTTTTACTAGATAAGGGAATGCCATTAAGGCAGAGCATATACCAACAATTACAGATATGGAGATAGAAACAATTGTTAAGAGCTTGAATGGCTTCATATCAAAATTCCTTTCTTTAATTCCTGTGTTTATTAATACAATTCAGCGATTCCATTACGATCGTCATCGGATGGTGTCCGAATAATAGTTTCGGGCCTAATGGTTGCAAACATTAATATGCGTTGACCAGTAAAAGAAAACTCACTACTAGAGTGGTCCAATCCTAAGACGTGTCCAAATTCATGTAGCATGGCCGTTTCTAAATCAAAATAGCCATCATAAGTTGCAGAAGTAATATTATCTTCCGATGAAAATGCGTACCAATCAAATGCAGGATTTATGTTTATATCAATCTCTTTCGCATACCAGTTTATCCATAAAAATGTGTATTTTACTTGAGTGAAACAGGTCTGAGCCAAATATGTTTCGTCAGTTTCTTGCTTGGTGATAACATTAAGGTTGTCCTCTACTTGATAAGTTGAAACACTTGTTCTCCCAGCATAATATAAGCAATCGTATGTAAAACACTCATTGTTCCAGGTAGTCATAGCTTCTCGACAGCGAGTTGTTTGGTTGTAGGTTAAATTGGAGGCAATATAAAAATCACTAGGGTTGTTTAACAAACCGTTGTGCATTAGATTGTAGGCACTACAGCACAATGTTAAAATGAATGAGAGTGTTATGGTAATTAAACAATAAAAAAATATTTTCAGAATTTATGTAGAATTATCCTTATTCATTACTATTCTCCTTTGATAGCATTGCTATTACATATTTTTGTACTTGTTCATATTCATAACCGGTGAGTGTGGGGAAAACTTTTTGTGTTGCTGTGATAATATTATCGGCACATTTGTAAGTCCCGTCCTTCTGCTCCAAAAAGCCGAAACGGTAACCGTCGTAAAACTTTGCGTCACATAGTTCGGATGCATCGTAAGCGCAACCATTGACAATTGTACTATCGCCAAACTCGACCGAATGTGCAAGGAAAATGCCACGCTGTCCCGGGCTCAATTCATACAATAACCTTTTATCCGTTGATGTGTGGTTGACACGAGATCCAAAGCCTTCTGCTTGTATCGTGATCTGCCCTAAAGCCTTACCTTTATAGCATTTTTCGACTTCAATAGTGATCAAGGAACGGTATTGAATGATTCCGTCGAAATTCAGTTTGATTTGCTTGATCTCTGTCACTGTACCCAGGAAAACCAGATCGGCCTCGGCAAACAGCTCTTGCTCGGTTTTGTAGGGATGGCATGCATTCGTATTGTCAGCTGCTACCAGAAAAGCGGGGACATAACGTGCGCTGACATTGCCAGTTGTTTCGTTTAATTCTACCGCAGGGAATGCTGCGCCCCAAACAATGAATATCATTGCCGTCAATATACATAGCGCTACGGCAGTAATGATAAATCTGTAGGATTTACGCATATGCCGCGCATGTATATACTGATACCGCTGTATGGCACATTCCTCTATCAAAGTATCGTCCAAGTCATATAGTGCGGTGCTGACATCCTGTAAGGTCAAATGGTTTCACCTTCCTTTTCCAAATAGATTTTGAGCGCGGTTCTGATCTTTTCCAGCCGTTTGTAAACGCTGACTGTGCGTACACCCATCGTGTCAGCAATATTTTCTGCAGAATCAGCATAACAATAGCGGCAGATGAAAATGTACCGATCACGTTCAGAAAGTGTGCGCAGAAATCTGTCAATCAGATCCGAAAGCGCACAGGAACGGTCAGGAGGGACGTTCTCCAAGGCACCGTGCAATTCTTCCAAAGAAATTGTCATGGCAGAAGGTATACGCTTTTTTCTGCTCTTTTCCTCATAACGATTCAGAGCAATGCGACGCATGATTTTGGCAGCGAATGGTGCAAGTAATTGCGGTTGGTGTGGCGGGATTGCATTCCAAAGACCGAGATAGGTGTCGTTTCTGCATTCTTCGCAATCAAGAGCGTCGTGTAGAATGTTATAGGCAACTGTGTATAAATAACTGCCGTATTTTTCATGTGTAAGCGTGATAGCTCGCTCCTCTCGGTCAAGAAAGCACTGCACGATTTGCATATCTGTTACGTTTGTACGTTTCATAATCCTCCTTTCTCCCTCAATACTATTACTCAGTAAATGTGAGAAAGATTATACCAATAAATAAAAATCCGCGCGTATTTTTTGAATACGGCGGATTTTTGTATTACGCAAACTCGCTCATGCGTGCCATGATGGCGCGGAATTCTGCGGTATCGCGGATGGGCGCCCAGATACGGCTGCCAAAGCGGCCTGCCAACAGCTTTGCGCACTTGGTCGCCCCCTCGGGCTCCTTTTCGTACTGCACGCAGTTGATGGGCAGGGAAGTATAGGTCGCGCTTTCGGGGCGCGTGTCGTATGCAATGGCGTGATCCGCCATCTTCTCGGCGCAGGCAAGCGCTTTTGTGCGATCCCCCTTCATGAGATAGAACATTGCCAACTGGCGGTAGGAATTCGCCAGTCTGTCGTGGTAGTAGAGCAGATCGTTCTCGCCAAAGAGCAGCAAGAACAGATCCACCGCCTTTTGCAGAATAGCGATCTTTTCGTCCACGGTGTAGTGGTTGCCCGAAATATCCGGCACGCAGGCAATGTTGTACATGTGCCACCACATGTTGTCAGCAAACAGGATCAGGTTTTCCTGCGCCTGATTGAAGGCTACTTCGCCTGTCAGCACGGTTGCCTTGACGATCTCCTTGGAAAAGCTCATGCTGTGCAGCTTGTTTGCAATGTCCTGCGCGCGCTCGTCGTCGCCCAACTGATGCGAATAAATATCGCACAGTGTCTTTTTGGTGCGGTCGCGCAAAAGGTCGTCGGTGCAGTCCTCTAAGATGTGCATGCAAAGGGAAACTGCCTCCTGCATATCTGCTTTGCGAGGCTTGCCGTCCGCGTTGATGGCGGAAAGTGTGGTTGCAAGCTCCAACTGCAGCTCGTGGGAGGAGGGAATCTCCGCAATCGCCTCGCGCAAAAGGGCAAGGGCTTCGGCAAGCTCGTCGCGGTCGTAAAGCACCTCGACCTGCGCCAGATACTCGGCCACCTTCTGCTCCTTTTGCAAGGAGTCGTAGCACATCAGCTCGTCCATGCTGACACCGAAAAAGTCCGCAATGGAGGGTAGGGATTCTATATCGGGGTAGCAGGTTTCGCTTTCCCAACGGGAGACCGCCTGGGGTGTCACACCCAGGTATGCGGCCAGCTTGTCCTGCGTGACGTCGTTCTTTTTTCTGAGTAATTTGATCTTTTTTCCAACCTTTATTTCCATATTTTGCTCCAAATCGTTTTGATACTGTCTACATTATACTATATTTCGACACCAAAGTCAATAATGAATTGACGCATATCAATGATTTGTTACATAAAAATATGCGAAAATTTTCTATGAAATTTTCCAAATACCCTTTACATCTCGTTCGGGAAATGTTATAATAATTTCACATGCAAGACAATATTTTTGTACAAAATGTTTGTATCCACTAAAACGATAAGCGGAGGATAGTATGGGTAACATCGCCAGAGATGAAAAGCTGACCTATTTATTCAAGGGCATATTAACTTTGGATAGCATTGATGATTGTTATGACTTTTTTGCGGATTTGTGTACGCCTGCCGAACTGCAGGAGATGTCCCGCCGTATGCAAGCAGCCAAAATGCTGCGAGATGGGTATATTTACAACGAAATTGCATCAACGACCGGATTGAGCACGGCGACCATCAGCCGAGTGAACCGTTGCTTGAAATACAGCAGCGATGGATACCTCAAGGTGTTGGATGAAATTGACAAGAGTGAAAAACGGAGAAATTTATATGACAGCGTATGATGGCTACAGTGCCATTGCACGCGTATATGACCGACTGAATGCAGAATTGGATTATCGCGCTTGGGCAGATTTTTTTGAAGCGTGCTTTGACCGCTATCTGCCTACGCGTCCCGAGCTTGTGCTGGATCTTGCTTGCGGCACCGGCAGAATGACGTTGGAGCTGGCCCGCCGCGGATACGACATGATCGGAGCAGACGGCAGCGAGGACATGCTCAGTGAAGCGATGATGCAAAGCGCTTTGGACGAGTCGCTTGAAAAATCTCCGTTGTTCATATTACAGGATATGCGCCGCTTTGAGCTGTACGGTACGGTCGGAGCGGTGACATGTTGCTTGGACAGCCTGAATTATCTGACCGGGCAAGGTGATCTGGACGCTTGCTTTGCCTGCGTGCATAACTACCTGGATCCCGATGGGCTGTTTCTGTTTGATATGAATACGCCTTATCGCTTTACCGAGGTGTACGGTGACCGTGCTTATATTCTTGAGGACGAGCTGACCGACGAGGACGGCAAAAAGAGCGAGATCTATTGCGGCTGGCAGAATGCATATGATCCCGAAACCAAACTGTGTCAGTTTTATTTGTCGCTGTTTGAGCAACAAGAGGACGGCCGCTTTATCCGCTCTGATGAAGTACAGACCGAGCGTTGTTATACGCTTGATGAGATCAAGGACGCGCTGCAGCGTGCAGGCCTGGAGCTTTTGGGCGTTTGGTCGGATTATGATTTTTCGCCCGCAACGGAGAATACCGAGCGGTGGTATTTTGCTGCTCGTGCAAAAAAATAAAGGAGAACCCCTATGGCATCAAGTATTTTGCGCGCCATGACGAGAGATGGCAGCGCACGCATCCACGTAATCAATTCCAAGGAGATCGTCAATACCATGATTTCCTATCATAATACAACACCGCTTGCAACCGCTACCTTGGGCAGACTTATGACGGTCACTTCGATCATGGGCTGTATGATGGGCGAAAAGGAAGATTCGGTCACGGTCATGCTGGGCGGTGACGGCCCTGCGGGCAGAGTGCTGGCGGTCAGTGACTATATCGGCAACGTGCGTGGCAATATTCAGAATCCGGGTGTAGATCTGCCACTCAAATCCAACGGTAAGCTGGACGTCGGCGGTGCGGTCGGTAAAGGCCTTTTGACCATTATTAAGGATATGGGCGGTGAGCAGCCCACCAATGGCTCGATTGAGCTTGTCAGCGGAGAGATCGCAGAGGACGTAGCCACGTATTTTGCGCAAAGTGAGCAGATTCCTACCGTGTGTGCGCTTGGCGTGCTGGTGGATACCGATTGGTCGTGCCGTGCTGCGGGCGGTGTGCTGATCCAGCTGCTGCCTTTTGCGGATAACGTGACCGTTGAGGCGCTGGAGAAGAATATCGGTGCGCTTTCTAACGTGTCAGCGCTCTTTGACCGCGGTATGAGCAATCAGGAAATTGCGGACATTGCACTGGCAGGGATCGAATATGACGTGTTCGACGAGCTGGACGTGGAGTACCGTTGTAATTGCTCGCGTGAGCGCGTGGAAAAGGCGCTGATCACGCTGGGACGCGGTGAGATGGAAAAGCTGCTTGCAGAACAGAAGGCAGAGGGGAAGGGCGAGGAGCTTGAGGTCTGCTGCCGCTTCTGTGACAAGAAATATTACTTCGGACAGACAGACGTAGACAAGATGTTTGGCTAATTGGCACAAAAAGGGGCGACGAAAGTCGCCTCTTTTTGACTAAATCCGATATTTTGAAATTTTTCAAAAAAATTTGAAAAAAAGGCTTGACAAACCGAAACCTCCGTGCTATAATATACGAGTCGTCGCAAGAACGGCAGCCAAAATGGGAGCATAGCTCAGTTGGGAGAGCATCTGCCTTACAAGCAGAGGGTCATAGGTTCGAGCCCTATTGTTCCCACCATTTGGCCCGGTAGCTCAGTTGGTTAGAGCGCTAGCCTGTCACGCTAGAGGTCGTGGGTTCGAGCCCCATCCGGGTCGCCAACTAAATAAGCCTCTGTAGCTCAGTTGGTAGAGCAGGGGACTGAAAATCCCCGTGTCGTTGGTTCGATTCCGACCGGAGGCACCACATGCGGATTTAGCTCATTTGGTAGAGCGCCACCTTGCCAAGGTGGAGGTGGCGGGTTCGAGCCCCGTAATCCGCTCCAACTAAAACAAACCACCCTAACGCAAAGCGGTAGGGTGGTTTGTTTTAGTTGAAACGTATCTCGGCTCGAACCCCGCATGAGCGTCGCTTTGCGACGCCATGCAAGGTTTGCGCCGGATACGTGAACGGATAGGGCAAACTTTGGCGCAAACATGGGTTCTGAGCCCCGCCATAACCTTTGAACTGATTTGAAAATGTTTTGTTTTGGAAATCCGAAATTTATTAGCAGCCTACACAAAGAAATTATATGGATGTGTCTACATCCGGTGTTTTGTTTTCTCGTGCGGATCACGGGGCTCAGAACCCTTTTCTCAAACCCGCGGAGCGGATTACGAGGCTCAGAACCCATATTTGCCGCTTCGCGTCAAATGTCGAGGTGGCATATAGCATGGAGTAAACCCATTCGGTTGCGTGCCACCTCGAAGCGGGTGAGAGCAATCCCGTAATCCGCGCGAGAAAACAAAACACCCGATGCATGTGCATCGGGTGCTTTGTTTTCTGGAGCGGATTACGGGGCTCGAACCCGCCACCTCCACCTTGGCAAGGTGGCGCTCTACCAAATGAGCTAAATCCGCATATTGAACTGAAAGAAGTTGGCGACCCGGATGGGGCTCGAACCCACGACCTCTAGCGTGACAGGCTAGCGCTCTAACCAACTGAGCTACCGGGCCGTATCTCTCAGCCGCATTATTATAACACAGCACTTTTGCCTTGTCAAGTGCTTTTTGCGAAAAAAATCCAAAAAATATTGCAAAAAAATACTGTGGAAATCATCCCACAGTATTTTATTCTTTTATATTTGCCCCGCCAATCTCTTGGCAATATTCGCAAGCTCCCGCTCGGCTGCATCTCTTTGGTCTGCGGGCGTTTTGCCGCTGACCTGCGTTTCGATCGAAACGGGGCATGTGCAATCAATTTCAGCCAAAGCCTTGGCAAAATCATCCCAATCGATCACACCCTCACCCGGCAGCATATGTCTGTCGGCTCTGCCGTCGTTGTCATGTACGTGCAGCGCACGCAGGTATTCCTTGCCCAAAAGGCGCACCGCATCGGCAGGGGAGAGCCCGAATACCGAGCAATGTCCCGTGTCAAGGCAAACGCGCATGTAGGGAGAGTCGATCTGTTTGACAAAGCGCAAAATCTGTTCGGGTGTGGAGAGTGAAAGCGCAAGCATAGGCATGTTTTCAAAGCAAATGGTCGTGTCGTGTGCCTTTGCTACTTCGCAAAGGCGGGAGAAAAATTCCAAGTTCATCTCCCAAAGCTTTTCGGGCTCTGGATCCTGCCAATCGCCGAACGGCATGATGGGATGGATGATAAAATTGGGGCAGCCCAAAATCTGACATCCAAGGATGGAGCGTGACATTTTTTCAAATCTCTCCTCGCGCTCCTCGGGCGTGGAGTCCTGCGGCGGCCAACGCCAAGGGCCGTGTGCCTGATAGATCTCGATTCCCGCGTTTTCCGCATCACGGCGAATGCCGCGCAGTGTACGCTCAAATCCCGCGGCATCCAGGGCAAACAAAGGATCCTCAGTATGCACAAGTCCTTGATAATCGGTGCAATCGTAACCGTGCTGCTTCATGCGTTCAAAAGCAGCAGCGTGACTGCCGAGATACAAATATGCGCTATCAACGATTCCGGTTTTCATAATCAGCCTCCGTTTTGACATAGTTCTATCATAATTATATCACATTTTGTAGATAATGCAATAAAAAATAAGAGGAATGAGAGGATTTTTTTACTCGGGCTGTCCGAAGATGTCATCATATCGGTTGACTTTTATTCAAAAAAATAGTATAATTACTATTAAGTATATAATGGGATAGTATTAATTCCATAACAAGATAAAGGATGGTTGTATTTATGGGACAAGGTTACCGTAAATTCAAACGGCGTATGCTGTGCGCTTGCTTGTTGCGCAGTATTCTGCCCGGTGTTTCTTTGGCACTGGCGGTTTTCGCCGTGTTGTTTACACTATATAAACGAATGATCATACCTCTCTCCCCGTTGCCGGCTGCCGGGATTGCAGCAGGCTTGGGGTTGCTTTTGTGGGGAGGGTTGTTTGTTGCGCTGTACCCATATAAAAAGCGATTGGCGCGCAAGCTGGACAAGGAGCTTGCTTTGCGTCAGGGCGTGCAGACCATGCTGGCATTTTCGAACCGTCAGGATGACATCATGGTGCTGCAGCGCGAACAGACAGATGCTCGCTTGCAAGCAACACCTGTAAAAAAGCTGAAAATCAAGCACGTTTGGACTTGCTTTGTGTGCTTTGCGGTGGCGATTGGCTTGACTGTAACAGCGTTTGCGATTCCCGTAAAGCTGCCCGAGCCGCCTCCCACACCCGTCGATCCGCCCTTTGAGTTGGGCGAATGGGAAGCGGTTGCGCTGCAGGATCTGATCAGAGAGGTGCAAGAGTCCACCATGACCGATCCTGCCAAGACGCAGATTGTCGAGGTGTTGCAGACGCTTTTGAATGCTTTGTATGAAACCGAGACCGAAAGCCGTATGAAAACGTTGGTGGTGGATACCGTGGTATCGGTGCGCGGCTTTGCGGATGGTGTAGTCACGCAGCGCAGCTTTGCCCCAATCATGAGTGCAAGCGGATCTTCCTTTACACGGGATCTTGAAAAGGCCTTGGAAATCTCGGATCAGACCGCTTTCAGACAAGCCTTGGATGGCATTGTGGCCGAATTGTGCGAGATAGATGACAAGCAGCTGCTGATCGAAACCGTTCACGTGTTCTCCGAGGAACTGAAAATGGTGCTTCGCAATGCCGGGGCTGATGAGCAGGATGCATTGTATCTGGAGATCGAAAAGTTGTCCAATGGGCTTGCAGACGCAGTGGTCACGCTGGAAAAATACACGCTGGAACCCGGTTATAACAAAATCAAGGATGCTTTTGGCGTAGCCTATACCGGCATGGGAAAGGCTATGACACAGCAACGTTATGATGCTGAGATGGGCGCGCATGTGGAAAGCCGCCTTTTGGAGATCTTCGGCATGTCTGTACAGGACTTACCCGGCGTTGAAGGAGAGGACGAAGGACCGCAGACTCCCGGAGACTACGAAGAGGACGATGACGACCAGACCATCACGGACGGCGGTCTTGGCAGCGGTGAGCTGATCGTGGGCAGCCAGGATATCATCTACGATCCCTCGCGCGAGGATTACGTAAAATACAGTGAAGTCATTGACATATATAACGCAATTTTCTTGGAAAACAAAATAGACGGTGTGCTGTCCGAAGAGGCCGCAGCACTCATCGAAGCATATTTCACGGCGCTGTTCAGCCCGTCCAACAAAGATTGATCAAAGGAAGGTATAGAAACATGGGAAACAATATCGAAAACGTAAAGAGATTCAGCGAACAGGCTGAAAAGATCAGAGCTGAGCTCAAGCGCGACGTGGTTGGCCAGACCGAGGTCGTGGAAAACGTCATCATTGCCATCGTTGCGGGCGGCAACGTGCTCTTGGAGGGCGTACCCGGTGTAGGTAAGACCAGATTGGTTCGCTCTTTGGGCAGAATTCTCAATTTGCCCTTCTCGCGTATCCAGTTTACGCCCGACCTGATGCCTTCCGACGTGACCGGTATGAACGTCATTGAAAAGGACGAAAACGGCAAGATGAAGCAGGTGTTCAACAAGGGCCCGATTTTTGCCAATCTGGTGCTGGCGGACGAGATCAACCGTGCAACTCCCAAGACCCAGTCTGCAATGCTGGAGGTCATGCAGGAGCATAAGGTGACCGTTTCAAATCAGACCTACCGCTTGGAGGAGCCCTTTTTCGTGCTGGCAACCGAGAACCCCATCGAGCAGGACGGTACCTATCCGCTGCCCGAGGCACAGATGGACAGATTTATGTTCAAGCTGCTCATGACCTTCCCCACTAAGCAGGAGCTGGTGGATATCGTCAAGATGACGCAGATCACCATGGAAGAAACCGCACAGGCACAGGTGGACGGTGCGACCATTCTGGAAATGAGAGAGCTGGCGGCAACCGTTCCGGTCATTGACGAGGTCATGGAATATGCGGTCGCGCTTGTTGCAGGTACGCATCCCGAGCTGGATAAGCCTTCGGATACCGCTAAGAAGTACATCAAGTACGGTGCATCCCCCCGTGCTGCCCAAGCCTTGATTACATGCGCCAAGGTGCGCGCACTCCTGAACGGCAATTATAACGTGGCTTACGAGGATATCGACGCGCTTGCATGTCCAGTTCTGCGCCACAGAATCAAGATCAACTATACCGCGGTCAACGATAAGCTGAGCGTGGATGACGTGATCGGTATGCTGATCAAAGAGAACAAAAAGCTGAAGAAATAAGAATTAAGAGATTATACGTATGAGTAGATTTACAGTCAACGAAGCGTTTTTGAGCCAGCTGGAGCTTTTGCAATCGCTGCTCAAGCATAACGTTGCGGGTATGTTCGGCGGTAACCGACAGAGCAAGAACTACGGCTCATCCTGTGAGTTTGCGGACTTGCGAGATTACGTACCCGGTGACGATATTACCAAGATCGACTGGAATGCCTACGCCCGATTTGAAAAGCTGTACACAAAGCTGTATCTCGATGAACGCCAGATGCATACGCGCATCTATATTGACGCCAGCCGCTCCATGGATTACGGAGCAGGGCAGAAAGCCGAGCAGGCCTTACGCCTGGCTGCCGCCTTTGCATACCTTTCGGTTTGCGAGATGGACAAGGTTTCGATCTATGCCATCCGCGAGAAAGAGGTGCTGCCGCTGGTCAGCGGTATGGTGGGCAAGCAATCGTATATCAACTGCATCGGTGCGCTCAACGACCTTGCCTTTGAGGGCGACAGCTATATCAGCGAGGCGATCATGCCCACAAGCGTGGGGCGTGGGGACGGCATGTCGATTTTGATCTCTGACTTTTTGACCGACCACGATTATGAGGATGCAATCGGCTATCTGGTGGACAAAAAGCGTGACGTGCTTTGTCTGCAGGTGCTTTCGCGCGAGGAGCTCAATCCGCAGCTGCGCGACAAGATGCACCTGTTCGATTCCGAGAATGCGGGCAACACGTGGCGTCGCAACATTGACCGCGACATTGCCGCAGCCTACAAGCAAGCATTGGCATATGCGACCGGTCGCATTGAGGAGTTTTGCCGTGCGCGCGGTGCTTCATATCTGTTGGTGGATGCAACGCAGAGCATGGGTGAGATCTTCTTTGGAAGTCTTGTGGATATGGAGGTGATCAAATGACCTTTTTGTATCCTTTGGGACTTTTGGGACTTTTGGGCATTCCCGTGCTTATCATCATTTATATTATCAAGAGTAAGTATACCGAGCAGACAGTTTCCTCAACCTATCTTTGGCGGCTTAGTGAGCGGTTTTTGAAAAAGAAAAATCCTTTCTCCCGTCTGACCGGCCTGATCAGTCTGATCCTGCAGATCCTTGCGGTGTTGGCCATTTCGCTGACCATTGCACATCCCATTGTCACCGTGCCGGGTGCAGCGCAGGATTATTGCTTTATCCTGGACGGTACCGGCAGCATGCAGATGCAGCACGAGGATGGCATGACGCGCTTTGAGGCAGGAAAAAAGTATATTGGCGAGATGATCGACGAGGCTGCCGATGGCAGTACCTTTACCTTGATCTGCGTAGCACAGGATACCTCGGTCGTCTTTGAGCAGACCGATAACAAAAAAGCAGCCGCTGCATTGCTTGAAGGGCTTCAGTACAGCTTTGCCGAAAGCACGCTTGTCGACGCGCAAGCCTTGGCACAGGCGTATTTTGCCGAAAACAGCGGCACGCACGTGTATCTTGTGACCGACAAGGGCTATCAGACGCATGAAAACATTACCTTGATACGCTTGTGTGACGAGAGTGCACAGAACTACGGTTTGAGCGGTGTGACCTATACAGTACAGGACGGCCAAGTCACGGTCAACGGAAGCGTGACCTCTTACCGTTCTGATGCAACGCTTATGCTGGAGCTTTACGCGGACGACGGTGAACAGAGTGTGGCAAGCACCAACGTCGTGGTAAAAAGAGAAAAGGCAACGCCCTTTCAGCTGACTGCCACAGTGGCGGAATTTTCCTCCTTGCGCGTCTGTATCGCCAACGAGGACGTGCTTTCTTATGATAACAGCGTTGTACTGTTTGACCCTCAAAGTGACGATACCTATAAAATACTGCTTGTCAGTGACCGGCCTTTCTTCATTCAAGCCGCGCTTGGCGCTGTGGGGAAAACCAATATCACGGTCAAGTCTACCGAGGAATACGACAATGATCTCGGTTACGGCCTGTACATTTTTGATACCTTTACGCCTGCTGCCATGCCGCTTGACGGTTCGATCTGGCTGATCAATCCCTTAGCCAGCTCGGATGACCTCGGCTTCTCAGTGCAGGGAGAGGTGACCTTGCCCGAGGCGGGTGTGCTGCAGCTTTCGAACGACAGTACCTCTATGGTACAGACGCTGACGGCCGATATGCGCGGAGAAGAGGTGCACATGACCGGATACGTCAAGTGCGGTATGTATCGCAAGTTTGCCACGTTGATGTCGTATCAGGGGGATCCAGTGATTTTTGCGGGAACCAATCTTTACGGCAACCGTCTGGCGGTTTTTGCCTTTGATCTGCATAATTCCAATATTACCATGCGTATGGATTTCATTATGCTGATCCGGAATCTGGCGGAATATTCCTTCCCCGCAGTGCTGGAGCAAAACAGCTTTGATTGTACGGATACCGTGCAGATCAACGTGCTGGCCAATACTGACAGCATTCGTGTGGATTCTCCCACGGGACAGGTGCAGTATCTGAGCTGCGAGAGCGCAGTGGCAAGCTTTGTACCTGTCGAGGCGGGTGTGTATACCCTGACTATGACAGTCAGCGGCTCTCCCAGAACCTTTTATTTGCATGCAGCGATCCCCGAAGCGGAGCGCAATCCCGTGATTGCCGAAAAGGAGCTCAGTCTTGTCGGCACGATGGGAGAGGGCGGCTTTGACGGCACGTACGATGCATTGATTCTTATGTTTATTTTACTGGCTTTGCTGTTTGCGGCAGATTGGGTGGTGTATTGCTATGAGAAATATCAGCTTCGATAATCCGTGGCTCTTGCTGCTCGCCATTCCGCTGCTGGCGGCGGTCATCGTACCGTATTGCATAGCCATTCGTAAGGATAATAAAAACGCACATACCGTCACCTCACTGATCCTGCATCTGCTGATCATTGCGCTGGTTGTGCCTGCTTTGGCCGGCATGGCAAGCGTGACGGTCATGACGCAGACCGAGGTATATGTGGTAGCCGACGTGTCCTATTCGGCTAACCGCAATCTTGATCTGATCGACAGCTATATTACCGAGTTGCAGACCAAGCTGCCCGAGAACTCAATCGCAGGTCTTGTTTGCTTTGGAAAGGATGCGGTTTGCGTAACGCCTGCCGGCGAAGAGGTACTGCCAAGCGTTACCACAGCGCAGGTAGATGACAGCGCTACAGATATTGCCGCTGCATTGGAATATACGGCTACGCTGTTTTCGGACGGTGTGATCAAGCGCGTGGTACTGCTGACCGACGGTAAACAGACCGATGATCACGCTGCGGGCGAATTGATCTCAGCAGTGGAGCATCTGTATGCCGAGAATATTGCTTTGGATACGATCTACGTGGATAACAACGTAAACGAGAACGTGACCGAGGTGCAGATCAGTGACGTGGATCATACGCCCTCGACCTATCTGGATCACCGCACCACGGCTAACGTGTTGATCCAAAGCAGTGCCAAGGCGGATGCCATCGTGTCACTGTATCGCGGCAGCGAAAAGCTGCTGGATAAAGCAGTCAGCCTGGATGCAGGCTATCAGACCGTCAGCTTTGAAACCGATACTTCAGCTGCCGGAGAATTTGACTACGAGGTGCGCGTCAGCGCGCCCGGGGACGTTTCCCCCTATAATAACAGCTATTATTTTACGCAGCGCGTGACAGAATCGCTGCACGTGCTGTTCATTACCTCTTCGCAGGCGGATGCGGATGCGGCAGCGGTGATGTACGGTGAGAATGCAACCATTCATGCATACGTCAACGATCCGAACGTGCCTTGTACGATCGAGCAGTTGTGCGCATATGACCAGATCGTGCTTTCCAACGTAGACGTGCGCGGGCTGAAAAACTATACCGCGTTTGTGGATAGTGTGGACAAGGCTGTCTCGCTGTTTGGCAAGAGCCTGATCACGCTGGGCGATACCTATATCCAGAATAAGACCGACGATACGCTCTCGGCTTTAGAGGATATGCTGCCCGTGCGCTTTGGTAACGACGATGCCGATCCCAAGCTGTATTGCCTTGTGCTGGACTCCTCGCGCTCGATGCAGATGGCCTCCAGACTGATCATGACCAAAAAGGCGGCTGTGAAGTTTCTTGAATTGTTGGGACCTGAAGATTACGTGATGGTCGTTTCGTTCTCGGGTGAGGTATACGTCGAGCAAATGCCCACCGAGGCAAAGAACAAGGAGCAGGTAGCCCAGATCATCAACGGCATTCAGCCCACGCAGGGAACGGTCATCGGTGCTGCGCTCAAGGCAGCCTTCAATCAGATGAAATCGTTGTCCTTCTCAGAAAAACAGGTCGTTTTGATCAGTGACGGTATGTCCTATTCCGCAGAGCCTGATGATGCTGCGGATATGGCTAATCAGATTTACCAGGCCGGTATCATTACCACAGTAATCAACACCAGCTGTCAGGAGGGCACTGCCAATATGGAAAAGATCGCAAGCTACGGCCGCGGCAGGTATTACTGGCTGGAGGACGAGCGCGATCTGGACGAGTTGATCTTCGGTGACGTTGCCGATGAGGTGACCGAAACTGTGATTGAAAAGCAGGTGCCTGTTACTGTAGTTGACTCCAAGGATGACGCTGTCAAGGGTCTTTACAATCTGCCCGACGTTTACGGTTACGTGTACTCCAAGGCCAAGGCAAGTGCCAAAACGGTGCTGAGCGTGCCGTATACCAAGGCAAGCGGCAGCGTAGTGGATGCTCCCTTGTATGCTTATTGGAAGTACGGTAATGGCCGAGTTGCTTGCTATACAAGTACCGTCAGCGGTGAATGGGCAAAGGATTGGCAAGGAGAGGACGGCATGCGCTTCTTTAACGCTGTAGCCTTCACCAATACCCCAACCGAGCGCATTGATTATCCGTATACGTTGGGTGTGACGTACGACGGCACACAGGCAACCTTGGAAATGATTCCCGCAACGCTCAATCCGTATGCTACGGTGAGCATGCGCATCACCTTACCCGACGGTTCTGTGCTTGACGTACAGCCTGTATTTGATTCCCGATGCTACAGCCATGCGTTCCCGACCTCGCAGATCGGGAAATATAAGGCGGAGATCGTATATGAATACGGTGAAAATACCTTTACCTCGCAGTCGGTATTCAACATTTCCTATTCCCCCGAGTATGACAGCTTTGTGACCTTTGATCCCGCAGAGCTGCACAATGCGGTGCGTGACAGGGGAACGCTGAGTGAGGGTACTGTTCCCGAGCTTGTCAATGACCCTGATCGTCTGGATACGTATTCCGTATACTTCACCGTTCCGCTGTTGATCGCAGCTGCGGTGCTTTACGTCATAGACATCATTGTCAGAAAAATCACTAAAAATGATATCAAGAGCCTGTTTCGGTTCAAGAAAAAAGCGTGAAAGGAGAGAGCACAATGAAAAAATGGCTGACAGTTGGCCTTGCGCTGGCTATGCTGCTTTGCGTGTGCGCCTGTGGGCAGTATAATCCCGCAGTCAACTCTCCGGAAGCAGAGCAAAGCACCAATCAGGAAAGCACGGCACCGCTCGAGAGTGAGAGTGGTGAAACCGAGCCGGGATACACCGTGACGCTGACGCACAACGGCAAGGTCTTTACTGCCGCACAGGATATCCTGGCGCAATGGACGGACGGATACAGCTACTATACAGCCCCCTTTGAAAACGGTGTGGCAAGCACACAGTACCTGGACGGTGACTTCCGTGTCACACTTTCGGGGCTTCCGGAGGGCTATACCTACGATCCGAATATCTATACGGCTACAACGACGAACAGAGATATTGAAATTGAGTTGAACCGCGTGGAGATCCCGCGCGGAGCAGGCTCGGATGAGTACCATTGCATTACGCTCAAAAAGACCGGGTTTTACCGCGCACAGTTCGCACGTGCAGGGCAGCAGATCTTTTTCGAGTTCGTTCCCACGTCGGCAGGCACTTACGTGATTGAATCCTTGGTGGATACTGCCGCGCAACAGTTCAATCCCATTATGATGGTGTATATCGGCTCGTCGCAGTTCAAGCTGTTCGATCACGAGCAGGACGGCGGTGGTGCAGAGAACGGATACACCAAGAATTTCCGCTATGAAATGCGCGTGGACGACGACGAGATCGGGGCGGTATTTACCTTTGCCATTAAGCTGGACGCAAAAAGTGATGATTTCCCGCAATACGTGGATTTTGCGCTGCAGCTGGATTCCACCTATAACAGACAGGATACCGTGTCTGTCATGCAGATTCCCACGGATATGTATGCTTTGATGTTCGGACATATCAAGGACCTTTGCGCAATGACCGAAAAGCAATTCTGCGATACGGTGGGAATGGAAGAAAAAGCAGGAACTGCCGTTTTGGAAACGCTTCGGACACTGAAATTCAGCTCCGAGGAAAAGGACCTTGCGCAGTCGGTGCAGAATTTGTATACGGTCATGCGCGAGAGCCGCTATAGCGCGGTGGAAGCATATCTGCGCAGCATCTACAATGCAAGCGGCAGATACGTTGGCGCTGAAACCGTACAGGGTGGGCGCAACGTTTTTGACGGAGATATGTATAAGCTCAACCCCGAAACCGGTGTCTATCACGTATACGATCAGAGTAAATACGCTGCAAACGGCGGCTATGGCCCCATGCTTTACGTGGATATGACCGTGTCTTGCAGATTCTTGGATCTGCCGTTCCCGCAGATCGAGTACGTGGGCAACAAGGCGTTGACCGTGGCATCCGGTACCAAGAATTATAAGCAGTTCATCGAGGGCTTTGATGCGTTGATCATCGATCCGCCCAGCCCCGATCTTGGCCCTTACCTGTGCGTGAGTGTATGTCCGTGTCGCACCCAAGGAAGATGTGACGGTGCGTGCCTGACAAGCTGTGCGTACTGCCATGCAGATTGCCGACGCGTTGCTGCGGCGCAGATCCACGGTCTTGGCTATGCGGACGTGGTCAACAGCGACGGCAGATTCCCCGTAACCCCTGAAATCAAGGACTTTTTACAGGAATACAGCATCTCTCAGCTCCTGTTCCGTGACGGAAACGGCTGGGTTGAGGAAAATCCGAATATCAAGGTAGACGCTATGGAGGATGACCAATGGTTGTTCGCCTGTGGCTACTACGTAACCCCATAAAGGAGATCAGATCATGAAAAAGTTAAGTTTGTTGATATGCGCATGCCTGCTTGCCATGCTTGTTGCAATTGCACTTGTTGCCTGCGACAAAACTCCCGAGGAGCAGCATACGCATACGTATGCCGATACCTGGTCAAGCGACGAGGACGGACACTGGTACGCAGCGACCTGCGAGCATACCGAGGAAAAGGCAAATACCGCTTCGCACGTGGATGCGGAGAATGACGGCGTTTGCGACGTTTGCTCTTGGGGCAGCGATCATGACCACACCTTTGCCGAGGTATGGAGCACGGACGAAACCAATCACTGGCACGCATCGACCTGCGGACATGACGTGACGGATGCGTTGGAATCGCACAAGGACGAGGATAACAACGGTCTTTGTGACGTTTGTGAGCATAGCGATGGCTGTGAACATCCCGTATCTGCGGATCAATGGCTGTCGGATGCCGAGGGACACTGGCACGGTGCTACCTGTAAGCATACCGTCAAGCTGGATGCTGCTGCGCATGAGGACGCAGATAATGACGGTGTTTGTGACGTGTGTGCTTGGTTCGACGAGAGCCACGCGCATACTTATAAAACCGAGTATACCTACGACGATCAGAGCCACTGGTTCGACGCGGATTGCGGACACACGCTCAAGGACAGCGTTCAGGCGCATACCGACACCAATAACGACGGTGCGTGTGATACCTGCGCTTGGAACGACGGCTGCACGCATGCATACTCCACGCTCTGGAGCGTGGACGGTACGCACCATTGGCACGATGTGACCTGCAAGCACACCATTGCGCCTGCAGATCAGGCAGAGCATACCGATGCGGATAATAACGGTGCTTGTGACGTTTGCGATTATCTGGACCATGAGCACACCTACGATACCGAGAATTGGGTATACGACGCAAGCGGCCACTGGCATGCGGCATCCTGCGGCTGCTCACTCAAGATGGATCAGACAGCCCACACAGACGAGAACAATGACGGTGAGTGCGATATCTGCGATTGGGATGATGGCTGTGAGCATTTGCCCGCAGAGACGTGGAGCTTTGATAACGAGAGCCATTGGCACGATGTTTCCTGCTCTCATACCATTGAGCCTACGGATAAATCGGCGCATGACGACCCCGATGGGGACGGTGCCTGCAACGTATGCGGTTACACCGATGCATCGCATACGCATACCTATGAGAATACGCTGACGGTTGGTCTGAATACCCACTATTATGCTTCTTCCTGCGGCCATACCGGTACTCGTAAGGACGAATCCGAGCACGTTGACGAGGATGGCGATGACAAGTGCGACGTTTGCGGCGGTCTTGCATCCATGCAGATCCTGATCGACAAGGCTACCTCCGATCAGTCTGCAGCACAGATTGCTGGCGGCACCGTCGTCAATACCAACACCTATCACTTCAGCGAAGAGCCTATGGTCAGCGTAGAGAACGTTCTCTATGAGTTCGGTAACGGTTATCTGCATACCGATGACGGTATCTATCAGCGTTGGTTTACGCTGCGGGATGACGGTACGGTATTCGGTGCGCGTATGATCGACGGTGCGTACGAAGCGGAGGACGCTTCGGGCGACAATATGCTGGGCTACTATTTCAACGGTCATTTCCTGTATTACAACGTGGATGGATATGGCGTTGAATCGCTGCTTTACAATCTGTATTATTTCGCGCTGGAGAATGTACAGGCTCTTGACGGCCGCTATGATGCGGCTGCGGGTGCGTATCGCATCACATTTATGTATAATAACGGCTTTGGCTCTTTGTATGACGTGGTCATCGAGCTTAAGCTGAGTGCAGATTACGCCATTGAACAGATGCGTATTTACTCTGTGGTGTACGCGTCCTTTACCGAGTATGAGGATGGCAGTGCATATCCCGTGCCCGGTTCAACTCCGGATTATGAGTATGAGGTGATGATCAACCAGGAGCTTGGCGCACGTGATGCCGTGAACGAGCACGGTCCCGAGGTTTTCCTGTTCAATTCCTATGACTTTGCCGATGAAAACGGCACGGTCTACGGTGACACCATTGTGCTTGCCCCCGGTGACTCGGTCAAGCTGTATTTTGCGAATGTAAATCCCATCACGGCATCTGCCAAGATAGATAGCTTCAACATCAGTGTCAACGGAAACAGCAGTCAGATCTATCAGTACCTGGCATGGAGCGGTGACTACATCTACGTCAAGGGAATTGCAGCCGGTACGTATACATTGACTGTAGAATCCGCCAATATGACCAAGCAAGTCACAATTGTTGTAGGCACACCCGAGCTGCAGAGCCTGACACCTCAGATCTACTACAAGGACTATTCCGGTCTGTTTACTTCCACGATTGGCAAGACCTATACCTTGTATGCCGGTCAGACCTTATACTTCGGTGCTATGGCCAATCCTGTTGCCGCTGATGCAGGCTTTACCGCAAGCGCAAGCGGCGGTACGCTGGGTACTGCCACCATTTCTTACGGTTCGTCCGAGATCAAGGTCAATACCTTTACGGTTGCCTCTCCCGGTACTTATACCATTACGCTGAACTCGACAGACAAGGCAAGCGTATCCACCACGCTGACTGTTACCGTGCTCCCCACGCCTTCCGTAGGGGATATCCTCAACGGCAGCTACATGGCGGATATTTACGACTTTAATGTCAGCAGCTATTCTGCATTGGATATTCTGGTTACCTTTGCGCCCACATCCGCAGGTGCTTCGAGCGGTACCGTGACCATTACCAGAAACGGCAGCGAGACAGAGGTATTGTCTTATCGCTGTGTAGACAGTGAGATCGTGCTGGAGCATATCTCGGGTGACGATCTCGGCTATACGCTTACGTTCAACGATCAGTATTCTGTTACGATTGGTTGGAAGTATAACGATGCCGAGCGCGAGCAGATCATGCTGGAATACAACTATACCAACCGCGTGTATGCAGAGGTATGGGTATCGAGCGGGGAAATGCTGGGCGACATGTACCGTTACACCTTTGTCTTTGGAGATCAGGGATATGTATTTGACGGTGTGAATTTCACCTATCCCGATCTGCTCAGCCAAGTGGATAATGAAAGCGGTGCAATTACCGTGACATTCCTTGACAGTGTTGCAGACACCGAGCTTGCTGATATTCAAAGCATTACCTTTAATCCCGAGGCAAACACCATTTCGGTGGTGCTGCCCGACAGAACCATCATTCTGACCCCCGATACGGGTTGGTGATCAAATAAAAGAGGCTTGGCATTGGCGTGATACTCCGCTTGGAGTATCACGCCGGTTTTATTCGCCTTCGTCGAGTTCTATTGCTTACGCAGTGATATTTGGACTTCGTCCAAGTGTTATTCGCTACGCGAGTTTAGGGGTGAATAAAATATCATTGAAGCCGCAAGGCTTCAATACCACTATTGCGATAGCAATAATATCGCTCTTTGCGAAAGCAAAGAATATCACTCATAGAAAGCAGAAAAGAGAGAGTTTTACGGAATTTTGTTCCGCATTACTCTCTCTTCTGTTTTTATCGCCGATTACGCATTCGTATTACAAATGCGTAGGGTCTTGCCCATATCCTTATTTTATTTCTCTGATAAGAACAAAACTCACTTGCCAAGCCTCTTTTGAGCTTTGTGTTTTGTATTATGCTTTTTTCACGTCTGCCAACACGCGGCTGATACGCGAGATGAATTCATCCACGTCCGCGTTGCTCTGCATGGGCAACTGCAGCTCGGTGTCGGATGTGCGCAAGCAAAGCAAGGAATAGCTTACCGTGCGTGTCTTTTTTCCAAAGGTCAGCTTTGTGCTTTCTTCCATGATTTTTGGAATCTGCAGATCGGTATAGGGCAGCACCAGGATCTCGTTCTGCGGCTCTTGCTCCGAGAGCAGGGAAATGCGGCGGCGCACGACGTACAGCTCGGTGTCCAGTGCATAAAGAATGGCCGACTCAAATTTCTCGCTGCGTACCGAGCCGCTCTTGGCGTACTTGTGCAGAATAGCGTCGTCATAAACGTAGTTCTGTACTTGCAGAATGGGGACTTGCTTGAGAATGCGCCTTGCGAATTTCGGATTTTCCACCATGTCAACTGCCATGCCCTCGGTCAGCTTGGCAATGCAGGTGTCAATATCTGCATCGGTCACGCGCTGCGAAGCACCGATCAGCAAAAGCACAATGCCAACCGGGGCTGTCACCGAGGCTGCAATGTAAGAAAAATAGCCGTAACCAAAGAAGAAGAGAATGGCGCCCACGACGACAAGGCCGATGCCAACGTACAAAAGCGTGTCGGTTTTGGTGAAATAATTGCGGTTTCGTTTGATTTGTTTCTGATCCATGTGTAATCCTTTCGTGTGTGATGGTGTAGTTCCATTTTATATGAGAATGGTTCTCATGTCAATGACGTGTTGGTTGAGTTAGACTCAACGCAAGAGGGAACGAGAGCGTTGCCTGTTTTTGTGTGGATTCGATTTTAACATTGCGCTGTTTTCGGTGTTGAGTACAGTATAGCAAATTTTCTTGCAAGAAACGAAATTTGGGATAAACGGTATTGATTTTGGGATAAACGGTCGCCCGGCGCGGGGGATCCACGCCCTTGCAAGATCCTTCGCAGCGCATCCTCTGCCTGTCATCCTCGAGCGAAGCGAAGGATCTTGGCAGAGGATGCTTGCTCGAGGATGACATATCCACTGCGCGGCCATGTCGCAAGGGCTGATTGTCGTGTTGCAGCCGATTACGCAAGCCATGATACTTGAGTCATGGCAAGGGATATCATCCGCGCACTTAGCTCCGAAACAACGCTTTGCATCCCTCTATATATACAGACACAAAAATCGGGGCAAAGGTTGGCTTTGCCCCGTAAAATTTTGAAAAAATGCAGATTATTTTCGATATCCGCAATTTTTGGCTACCTTGATAAGCCCCATGCGTTCGCAAAAATCAACGCCAAGCGGATAATCGTCCTCGTCGGCATTTGCATTTCCGATTTGGGCATTGTCTTTCAAACAGTAATCAATGGCATATTTCCACATGAGATCGATTGCCTTTTGCTCGTTTACTCCGTCTAAAGTGAAAATCGCACCGATATCGTATTTGCGAAGCTCACGGATTTGATCAAGTGCAGGCATGGCAAGGCAAATAAGCTCCCCATTTTCAAAAACACCCATTGGCACCATACCCGTATTTCCTTTTCCGTCATAACATAGTTGAATTGCTCTGACATGGCAGTCAGCGCATCCGCCGCTTTGCTTAAACGCTTTGATAGACGGCAGATCCTCTGCGGTAAGCACGCGTACTGATAATCCATCATATGTGGGAACAGTCACGGCATCGTCTGCATAGATCATGTCGTATCCGTATCGGCAGGTCAATCCAAGCCGCGCAATCTCTGCGTCAAACTGCTCCCATTCCGAATCCACAGATCTGCGAATCGAGAATCGCGGATTGGACAGCTTGGCGAAAAGCTTCAGGTAGGGCAGGGCATCCTGCTCGTTCTCGCAGATCAGCATAACAGAGGGCTCGACCGAATTGTAATCGGACAGATAAACGAAATGCTCAAGCGCTTCGAGATCACCAAGCGTCAGCACCTCGGATTCCGCAACAGTCATTTCCACAATATCCTCTGCGTATTTGAGCGGATTGTGCGTAAAGCAAAAGTCAAGCGCAAGGTCAATATCCGAAGCCTTCAGTTCGGGAAAGCTGCGTCTGAAATGACTGATTGCTATCTTGCCGGAAAGATCGTGCCAAGTCACAGCCTTGTCTGAATACTTATTTCGGTATTCGCTCGGTGTGATGCTGTAAAAGCTTTTGAAAGCGCGGGTAAAGCTTTCGGGGCTTGCGTAGCCATAGTCCAGAGCGATTTCGAGAATGGTTTTTTGCGTTCTGCGCAGATCGAGCGCACTTCTTGTCAGCTTGTAAATACGGGAATATTCCACGGGGCTGTAGCCCGTATGCTGTCTGAAGATCGCGTCAAAGTAGTTCAGAGAGAATCCTGCGTTGTCAGCAATGCTTTGCAGGGACAGATTGTCTTTTGGATTTTTTTGTATGAACCCAATGGCGTTGTCAATTAGTTTTTTGTTTTCCATAAAGTCAGCTCCTTTCTGTGCCTACATTGTAGCATACGATTTTGGCAGTTGTCCTTGCAGAAATTACGAAGTTTTTCTTGTTTATGATATCATTATAGCACACCGTCACGCATTTGTCTTGACAGAAAACGCTGAATTGATGGATTTTTGGGATTGAAGTTCGATAGAAGGGGAAAAAGCCGAAGTAAAATGTCCGTCGGTAGGGGCTGACGTCCTCGACAGCCCGAGCAGGCACACAAAACTTATTACATTGCGAAAAGATTTGTTTATGTAGGACGGGCTGTCGAGGACGTCAGCCCCTACCAATGGATGGCCTACAGAAACGATCGCAACGCAGGCGGGACGTCGAGGGCGCGTCCCTTGCAGGATGACACTCGGGGATGTGGGAGCAAGCCCCCGCCCTACGTATATACAAACAAGAATTGGGGCAAAGGTTGGTCTTTGCCCCGAAAATGTCAAAATATTTTATTCTTCTTCCACGAACACGTCGCGGATGGCCTCGAGATAACCGTAACCGTATTTGGTATCCGGCTCAAGGTAGCTGGTTTCCGTCCATTCATTCCAGGAGTTGATGGTGATCAGCGGCACGGGCAGGTCGTGCGTATCCACGTATTCCTTTGCCTTGATCAACGCGCCCTTGAACGCCTCGGGCGTATTGTTTCTGCAAACGCTTGGTGTGTAGGAAATAAAGCGCGGGTTGTTATCCCATCCGATCGACACGTGCGGATAGTAAGGTACGGTGTAGTCCTTGTCCATACGCGCCCATTCGTTATAAACAATCGGAAGAATTTCTTTTTCATAGTCTTTATCCATGTAGCAGAAGTGTACGAACTGATAGTTGGTGATGCTGTCAAAGCCCAGCGCGGGTACGACGTCTTTGGTGGATAAGAACTTGTTGCCGTCCACACCGCTCATATTGTTCATGCGCTCGCCCCAACCGGTCAGCTGCAGCTCAAGTCCGGGGTGGCCTGCCTTGACCGTTTCGGCTCTGAACCAATCCAAGGCATCGCGCGTGGCTTCAAGGCCGCCAAGTCCCTTGACCAGATTGTCTACGTCGTAGATCATGAAAAGCGGCTTGCCATTGATCTTGTAGTAGTTGGGTCTGGAGAAGTATTTCTCAATGATGCGGTGCGCCACGACCTCAAATTCATGACGGTCAACAGATCCCAGCCATACGGTCGGATCCTGACCGCGCCACAGCATGTCGGAAAGACGGGTATCCCAGGTATATCCCGCGTCGTGGTTTGCCCACATGATGTAGAATTTCATTTTTTCGTTATTGGATGCACCGAGAAATCCCTCGTCAAGACATTGCTCTAAGAAGGGGCGACGGTCGTACCAGTACCAGTCGTAAATAAACACGTTGACACCGTGCTTTGTTGCCTCTTCGATCTGCATCTCCATGACCTTGGGATCCGCCTCGTCGCAGCAGCCCCACAAGGGCTTTCTGTCCCATTCGTAATCGGCGGGCTTTTGCGGCATGCGCGAGGGAACGGACATGACGGTCTGCCATTCACCAATGCCGTCCGGCCAGAACTGGCGCGCGCGAAGCTCTTTTCCCGTATAGGAAGGCCAGACGTAGGCAGCAATATCGTATTTTTGCATGATTTTCTCTCCTTATATTCTGTATCTTGCTTTATTCGTAATCTTCAATTCTCCACTCGTCGTGCCAATCGAGATATGCCATCTCACCGTCAAAGCGGAAAGGCAGCCAAACGTAATCGGCCTCGCGCGTGTTGGGCTGCTCCAAGGTGGAAATCAACGCCCCTGCGGCGGCGCGTTCTTCGGGACTTGCATCGAAGCCAAAGGCATCGGCAAAGGCCTTTTCGTAAAGCGCGTAGGGAACCTCCATGCGATGCGGCAGCCAGCGGTCTGCGCAGGCAATATACAGATCCTTCTTGCCCGGCACCTTGAAAACGGAAGAGATCTGCGAGTGGAACGAGGTGTTCGATGCGTCGGTGGGGTGTGGGTTACCAAGCACGGTATAAGGGCCGTGCCAGGTGTCGGCAATGGCAAGCTCCGAGGGGTTGGGCAGATAGCTTGTCGTCCCCGAGGTTACAAGATAGTGCTTGCCTTTGCGCATAAAGTGTGCGGTTGCTTCACGCACGTAAGGCGGATAGGGGCGGGGGAAATGGGTGGAGTAGTAACCCGTGACGTCGGTGTAATCCTCGGTCAGATCGGCACAGATGGTCTCGGAATGCACGCGTTCAAAATAATAGTAGGCTTTGCCGTCCGGTGCGACAACGAGATCAAAGTCACCTGCGCTCATGCCCAAGGGGCGGAGCCCCTCTCGGACAATGGTGTAAGGCCCTGTCAACGCGTCAGCTGTCAGCACGGTTTCGTCCTGCGTGCCGTCGTAGTGCATGATCTTGAGCCAGCAGACGAATTTGCGCGTTCTTTGATTGTAGATGATGTGCGGACGGTCCATCAGCGAGGTCGGATGCAGAGAAGAGGAGGAATCCTCGGTGTTGGGCGGAATGATCAGCCCAAGATCCTCCCAGTTATAAAGATCGCTTGATTTATAGCAGCGCACGCCCCAATGCCAGATCTTTTTTTGAGGATCGGTGTGCTCCTTGTTTTCTCCGTACCAGTAGTAAAAGCCGTCCAGGTACATGACCGAACCGCCGTGCGCCTGAATGCGCTTGCCCTCGGTGTCCAGCCAGACCTGACCCGGACGGATGCTGTTGTAGCGCTTGATCTGTGTCATGATGAACCTCCTTGGTGATGCGTTTATTGCGTTTATTATAGCATATCCACGTGATGAAATCAATATAAATTTTCATCCAAACCATTTTTTCAACGCAACACAGGGGGATTTTTCACACTTGTGCTTTACAAACCGAAAGAGAAGTGATACAATTAAGGTATATAGATATCACTACTATAAGGAGAGGTATATGAAAAGACGTGTATATTTCGGGCTGATCTTATGTTTTGCTCTGCTTGTCTGCACGTTTGTGTTGACGGCATGCGACCTCGGAGAGCAGCCGATCCCACCCGGTGAAACGGAAACCGAGCAAGATGTGCAAACCGCACACAAGGATCCGCCTGCACCGGAGCAGACCGAGCAAAACGACTCGCACGAGCATTTGTTCAGCGAATGGGTTGTGACCAAAGAGCCTACCTGTGTGGATTTGGGCGTCAAGGAGCAGTATTGCGCGTGTGGTGAGGTGCAGACCGAAGCCATTGAGATGCTTGCGCACGTTGAGGTCGTGACTTCTGCTGTTTTGCCCACCTGTACCGAGAGCGGCTTGACTGAGGGCACGCATTGCGAGATATGCTTGAATACCATTGTGCCGCAAACCGAGATCCCACCCTTGGGACATCTGGAAACGCATGCAGGTCAGCGCGAGCCTACTTGCGTGCAGGACGGCAACACGGGCGATCATATGTGTAAGAGATGCCTTACCGTATTTGAAACCGGTGAGGTGATTCCGGCTACCGGACATGATTATACCTATAAAGAGGAAATCGTTTATCCCACCTGTGAAAAGCCCGGTTATACGCTGCATTATTGTCATTGTGGGGATCGTTATCAGGATAACGATGCGGAAGCACTTGGACATTCGTTTGGCGAATGGTATACATACAGAGAGGCGACTTGCACGAAGATGGGACTGATGCACATGGAGTGCATGCGTTGTAATCATGTTGAGAAGCAAGAGCTCCCGTCTCTCGGTCACTCTTATTCCATCGTTGTCATTCCTCCGACCTGCACCGAGCAGGGATATACGCGGTACACCTGTCATTGCGGTGACATGTTTGTCGATGATTACACAAGCGCGCTTGGCCATGGCTATGACATCGAGGTTATTTTACCGACCTGCCTGACGCAGGGATACACTGTCTACACCTGTTATTGCGGGCATACGTACAAGGATTCCTACGTTGCCCCGTCCGGGCATGCCTACGCAGAGACTGTCACACCGCCCACCTGCACCGAGCAGGGCTATACGACCTATACCTGCCATTGCGGGGACACGTACGTTTCGGATTATTCAAGTCCCGTTGAACACGAGCTTGGAGAGTTTTTCATTACGGTCAATCCTACCTGCGTATCCTCGGGCGTAGAACGCAGAAACTGTTTGCACTGTGGGCATTATCAAGAGCGCAGCATCTATCCGTTGGGTCATGACACAACAAAGACCGTAGTTGCCCCCACTTGTACCGAGCAAGGCTACACGCTCTATACCTGCGTCCGCTGTAATGACGAGTACCGTGAGAGATATACGAACGCGATCGGTCATGCTCACATAAAAGAAGAGGTTGCCGCTACCTGTACCGAGCAGGGATACGTCAAGTATATCTGCCAGTGGTGTCAGGATGAATATTATGAGTCCTTTGCCGAACCCTACGGACACTATTACAGTGAAACGACAGTGACCAAGCCTACCTGTATTGAGCAGGGCTATACCACGCATTCGTGTATTCGTTGCGGAGATTCTTACGTGGATTCCTACACGGATACGGTTGGTCACACGATGAAGCATACGTTTGTATCTGCCACCTGCACTGAGGGCGGATATACGCTTTACACGTGCACGTATTGCGGTCATTCTTATACCGGTGATCCTACCGAACCAAAGGGGCATAATTTCTGGCGATGGGAGGTTGACGTACAGGCAACCTGTACGCAAAACGGACGAGAGAGCCGCTATTGCATGGGCTGTAAAATGGTCGAGGAGCGCGTCGTTGAAGCGCCCGGACATCAGTTTAACGACTCTGTAAAGAAAGTTACCTGCACAACCGACGGCTATACCACGCATTCCTGCAGCAACTGCGGATATACTTATACCGATTCGTACGTCACGGCTACGGGGCATAGCTATACCGAATGGGTTGTCGAAAATCCGGCTACCTGTATAGACAGCGGTCGCGAGACTCGCCACTGCACAAAGTGTCAGCTGGGGGACTTGAACTTGTTGCCTGCGCTGGGCCATGATTACAAGCCAACCGTCACGCAGCCGACCTGCTGGAATCAGGGATATACCACTTATACCTGTCGGAACTGCAACAGGAGCTATGATGACAATGTTACGGCTAAGCTGGATCATATTTGCGGTGAATGGCAGCTTGAAAGGGAACCTACCTGTACGCTGTCCGGAAATAACGGTTGCTATTGTTTGCTTTGTAATCATCATAAGACCGAAAGCATTCCCGCGCTCGGACACGATTTCTCGGATGTTGTTGTGACTGAGCCCACCTGCCGGTCGGAGGGGTATACCACGCATAACTGTACCCGCTGCGATAAGTTCAAAAAGGACTCCTATATCAACAGACTCCCCTGCAATTATACCGTTAAATACGAGGTTGCGCCCACTTGTACCGCATTTGGCTATGCTGTCATGGAATGTGACATGTGTCTGAACACCTATGAAGACACCAACGCGCTGCCCTTGGGACATGATTATGCCGTAGAGCAGATCGCACCTACCTGTTCGGAAAAGGGTTGTACGGCATATACCTGTCAGCATTGCGGTGACAGATATACCGAAAATGAGACCGCAGCGCTCGGTCACGATTATCAGACAGAGGTGACCGCACCTACCTGTACGACGTATGGCTATACGACCTACACCTGCTCGCGCTGCTATCATTCCTACGAGACCGATGCTACCATGCCGACCGAGCATATCAGCGAGGATATTCCTCCCATAGAGCCTACCTTTGAGACCAACGGCTGGATTGGCGGCAGACGCTGCGCGGCCTGCGGCATGCAGCTGGAGGCACAGACCGAGGTGGGGAGATATATGCATATCTACGTGGAATATAACCAAGCGGCTGTGACCGTCGATGCACCCGATAAGGCATCCTTGGGTACATACATCACCATCACGGCAAAGCCCAAGTCGGGTTATGAGTTTGTGGGCTGGTACATTGGTGACGTGCTGATGTGCGAGACACCGGACTATACGTTCCAGGTCGGGGTTGACGAATATACGTATATAGCGAAGGTCAAGAGCAGTAACACATGGGACGGTAAGGTTGGTGACGGTTTTGCGGGCGGCAGCGGTACAGAGGCAGATCCTTATCTGATCTCCAACGGCTGGCAGCTTGCCTATCTGGCATATCAGATCAATCACGGCGATGCTGCGCAGTATAACAATAAGTACTACGCATTGACCGCGGATATCGATCTTGGCAACGTCAACTGGGATCCCATTGGTTGTATTTACAATACCTCGGGTACGGCAGATACGTCCAAGGCGTTTATCGGTCACTTCGATGGACGCGGATATACCGTCTATAATCTGTTCATCAACACATCCAATTATAACTTCTACCGCTTCTTTGGTCTGTTTGGCGTCGTTGAGGCAGGCGGTTATGTTGAGAACGTCAACGTCAGCAACTGTAACATCAATATTGACGGTGACGTCAAGGGCTTGGCCTGCTGCGGCGGCATCGCGGGACGTATTGTCGCTGCGACCGTGGAAAACTGCACGACAGACGGAAAAACCCATGCAAGCACCTCCTCCGGCGGAGTACGCGTGGGCGGTATTGTCGGTATTGCTTATACCGGTAGCGTGATTGCGGATTGCCAAGCAGAGGTGACTGTGAGTGGCTCCAGCTCGGATAACAATGCTATGGCCGGCGGCATTGTCGGCAACGTTGAAGGTACTACCGTGGCACGCTGCTTGGCAAACGCAACAGTCAGCGCAAGCGGTTCGGGCTCTGTCTACGTCGTATCGGGCGGTATTGTCGGATACGCGCATACCTCGTCCGTGATCCACGATTGCTATTCAACCGGCTCGGTAAGCGGTTCCAACAGGCGCGTGGAATGCAGAGTTGGCGGTATTGTGGGCGCGATTTCGGACGCGACCGTTGCGCGCTGCTATACCACGTGTACCGTTTTCTCCAAGTCGGAGAAGAATGCCATTGCAGGCGGTGTGGTAGGTCATATGTTAGAGGCAAATTCCGGAAACAGCGTATACCAGTGTCTCTCACTTGCATCGGTCAGCGCAGACAATTATGGCGGCTGGTACACCTACACCGGTAAGATTTACGGTTACAAGGCTGACGGATCGCTTTCGAGTAACCAAACATCTAAGACCGATACGGTGGAATTTTATACCTCGACACTTGGCTGGTCCTCGGACGTCTGGGATTTCAGCGAAGTTACCGAGGGCGGACTTCCCACACTCAAGCACTGAATTCAATATGTTATAGGCTAGACACATCAAAAGTCCCTGCGGCAATGCCGTGGGGACTTTTGATGTGTAGCGTTATGCGCGTGGAGTTAGGTCAATTTGGATACAAGGAGGCAAAATCAACAAAAAATTGCACGAAAATGTGTGCGGATTTAGCATGCTTGGAGCGTCGAAAATGGGAAGAATTTGTTGACAGTGTGAAGATTTTGTGATACAATAAGGTGTATTCTTTTTTGAGGATATAAGGGCTTCGGCTTTTATATAAAAGGCAACTCACGACCTGCTTAGCAGAGAGGGAGTGGCACGATGACACGCTGATCGGTATTCATTTTCTCGGCACGCAAGCGCGGTGCAGTCAAAACGTATATGGGTCGGCTTCTCATTTGTGCTCCTTTTTCGGGGAAGATCGGGTGTGCCAAAAAACAATTTTAGGAGGAACATCACAATGTTCAAAAAACTGCTTGCCCTGGTTCTGGCTGTATTTACGGTTGCATCTCTTTGCGTTGCAATGACCGCTTGCACCGAAACCGAGGACGAATTCAAGCTGGGTGTGATCCTGCTTCACGATGAGGCATCCACCTACGACCTCAATTTCATCGAGGCTGTTGAGAGAGCAAAGACTCAGCTCGGTCTGACCGATGAACAGGTTATCTACAAGAAGAACATCCCCGAATCCAACGCATGCTATGAGGCAGCAGCAGACCTGGTTGACATGGGCTGCGATCTGATCTTTGCTGACAGCTTTGGTCACGAGACCTATCTGCTCAAGGCTGCAAAGGAATTTCCCGAGGTTCAGTTCTGCCACGCTACCGGTACTATGGCGCACACCGAAAAGCTTGCTAACTTCCACAATGCATTTGCTTCCATCTATGAAGGCAGATACCTTGCAGGCGTTGCTGCAGGCATGAAGCTCAATGAAATGATCGAAGCCGGCACCATCACCGCTGAACAGGCTAAGATGGGTTACGTTGGCGCGTTCACCTTCGCAGAGGTTATTTCCGGCTACACCTCCTTCTACCTTGGCGCAAAGTCCGTTTGCCCCAGTGTAACCATGGACGTTCAGTTCACCGGCTCCTGGTACAACGAGAACGAGGAAAAGAATGCTGCTATCGCTCTGATGAACAACGGCTGCGTTCTGATTTCCCAGCACGCTGACTCTATGGGCGCTCCCTCCGCATGTGAGGAAAGAGGCGTTCCCAACGTTTCCTATAACGGCAGCACCGTAGCTACCTGCGGCAATACCTACATCATTTCTTCCAAGATCGACTGGACTCCCTATTTCGTATACATCTGCGAGAGTGTACAGAACGGCACCGAAATCGCAGTTGACTGGACCGGCACCATTGCTACCGGCTCCGTAGCTCTTGCTGATCTGAACACCAAGGCTGCTGCTGACGGCACTCAGGCTAAGATCGACGAAGTCAAGGCTAAGCTGGTTGCAGGCGAGATCCACGTATTCGATACCGCTACCTTCACCGTTAAGGGCGAAACTCTGACCTCTTACCTGGCAGACGTTGATACTGACGATGCATTCACTCCCGACACTGAGGTAATCTCTGACGGTTACTTCCACGAGTCCGAGAAGCGCAGTGCTCCTTACTTCGACATTCAGATCGACGGTATCACCCTGCTCAACGTTAACTTCGGTTAATTTGCAATATACTCAGACAGGCGGAGCATACGCTCCGCTTGTCTCGGTTTTTTACAAGAGCTGAGCAAACGGCTCAAAGGGGATTTGAACCGCTTGCTCAAGGCTTGTAATGATCACTTTTCTGTATGGAGGGCTTCATGAGTAAACCTATTGCATTGGAAACGCGGAAGGTTTCCAAGTATTTTGGCAGCGTCATTGCCAACAATCAAGTGGATCTGACCGTATATCGCGGCGAAATTCTTGCGATTCTCGGTGAGAACGGCTGTGGCAAGACTACGCTGATGAACATGATCGCGGGCATTTACTATCCGGACAGCGGTACCATTTTGGTAGATGGTAAGGAGGTTGTCATCCGTTCTCCCAAGGACGCGTTTGCACACGGTATCGGTATGATCCACCAGCACTTTAAGCTGGTTGACCTGTTTACGGCTGCCGAAAACATCGTGCTTGGCGTCAAGGACGGTAAGAAGTACAACATCAAGGAGGTCAACCGCCGCGTCGCTGAGATTGCGGATAAGTATGGCTTCCACGTTGACCCCAAAAAGAAGATTTACGAAATGTCTGTTTCCGAGAAGCAGACGGTAGAGATTCTGAAGGTACTGTATCGCGGTGCGGATATTCTGATTCTGGATGAGCCCAGCGCGGTGCTGACGCCCCAGGAAACCGAAAAGCTGTTCCAGGTGCTGCGCCGTATGCGCGAGGACGGCAAATCTATTCTGATCATTACCCATAAGCTGCACGAGGTCATGTCGATTTCCGACCGCGTCGCCGTGCTGCGTAAGGGTGAACATATCGCTACGGTCCAAACATCCGAGACCAGCCCTGCGGCCCTGACCGAAATGATGGTTGGTAAGAAGGTGGAGCTGAATATTCACCGCCCCACACCCGAAAACGTACGTGACCGCCTTGTAATAGAGGGACTTTCCATGACCGATGCCGAGGGCGTCAAGATCTTGGACGATGTCACATTTACGGCAAGAGCGGGTGAGATCCTGGGCGTTGCGGGCATCGCAGGCAGCGGACAGAGAGAACTGCTTGAGTCGATTGCCGGTCTGCATCACTTGCAGGATGGCCGTATTACGTATTACAATCCCAAAAAGGACAAGCCTATTACCTTCTATCATAAATCCTTTGAGCGTGTCATGGAGCTTGCCAATGAAGGTATGCTGCGCTATGCCGATGGCAGAGAATTTACAGGCAAGGACGAGAATGGCAAGTCGCTCTCCAAAAAGGCCATTTGCGCACAGGTGGAAGCGGGGGAGATCCTGTTTTGCGAGGATGAGGTCATCAATCTGCGCGAGAAAACGCCTTTGCAGATCCGCGAGCTTGGCGTGCGCCTTTCCTTCGTGCCCGAGGACAGACTCGGCATGGGTCTTGTCGGCAATATGGACATTGTAGACAACATGATGCTGCGCAGCTACCGTCGCGGACACTCGGTGTTCGTTGACCGTAAAAAGCCGGGTAACCTTGCACAGACCATCGTACACGACCTGGAGGTCGTCACCCCCAACACCCACACGCCCGTGCGTCGTCTTTCGGGCGGTAACGTGCAAAAGGTGCTGGTCGGACGTGAGATCGCAGCCGCACCTACCGTGCTCATGGCTGCATATCCCGTGCGAGGCCTGGATATCAACTCTTCTTATACCATCTATAATCTGCTTACCGAACAGAAGAAAAACGGAGTTGCCGTGGTTTTCGTGGGCGAGGATCTGGACGTTCTGGTTGAGCTTTGTGACCGCATTATGGTCATTTGCGCAGGCCGCGTGACCGGCATTCTGGATGCGAGAAGCACCACCAAAGAGGAGATCGGTCTGCTGATGACCAAGATCCAAGAGACCGAAGTAAAGGAGGGAAATGCAAGTGAAAACGCATGAAACGCAAAAGCATGAGCCGCTTTTCCACGTTGTAAAGCGCGACACTATCCCTGTGTGGAAGGCAATGCTGATCCGTGTGATCGCGGTTGTCGCAGCACTGTTACTTTGCTCGCTTCTTTCGGTCTTGCTGATCAATGCAAACCCCATTGAATTTCTTAAAACCCTGTTTGAGGGCAATTTCGGCTCTTCCCGCCGTCTTTGGAAGTTTGCAAAGGATGCGGCTGTGTTGCTTTGTATCTCGCTGGCCGTAACGCCTGCGTTCCGTATGAGGTTTTGGAACATCGGTGCCGAGGGTCAGACCCTGATCGGTGCGTTGGCTGCGGTTGCAGTTGCGTTTTATCTGGGCAACAGCGTACCCAACTGGCTGCTGTTGATCATGATGGTTGTCGCTGCTGTGCTTGCGGGTGCGATCTGGGGCGGTTTCCCCGCCATTTTCAAGGCAAAGTGGAACACCAACGAAACGCTGTTTACGCTGATGATGAACTACGTCGCTTCGGGTCTTGTAGCATATTTTCTCGTGATCTGGACGCCCAGCGGCTCCAGCGTGTTGGGTGCTTTGTCAGTAGGTCACATGCCTGTGATCGGACATGAATATCTGCTGCTGATCCTGATCGTGTTGGTGTTGGCAGTGCTGATGTACATCTACCTGCACTATACCAAGCAGGGTTACGAGATCAGCGTTGTGGGCGAGAGTGAGAATACTGCGCGATACATCGGTATCGGTGTGGGCAAGGTTGTCATTCGTACCATGATCGTGTCGGGCGCGATTTGTGGCTTGGCAGGATTTTTGATCGTGGGTGCGCTGGACCATTCTATCACCGCCACTACGGTGGGCGGCATGGGCTTTACCGCCATCATGGTGTCATGGCTTGCTAAGTTCAATCCGTTGGTCATGATCGGTACTGCTGCGTTCGTTACGTTTTTGGAGCAGGGATCTGCACAGATCTCCACCAGCTTCAATATTGATTCCGCATTCCCGGATATGGTGGTCGGCATCGTGCTGTTCTTTATCATCGGATGCGAGTTCTTTATTGGTTACCGTTTGAAATTCCGCGAAAAGAGTAAGAAGGGAGGTAAAGCATAATGCAATTTCTGGATTATTTGCTGACAGCGATTCCTCTTGGTATGACCTTTTTGTTCGGCTGTGTGGGTGAGATCCTGACCGAAAAGGCAGGTCACCTTAATCTGGGTATCCCCGGCATCATGTGCATGGGTGGCGCATGCGGCTGCCTTGCGCTCAAGGTGATGCACGACAAGGGCCTTCCTCCTGCACTGATCGTCATTCTTGCCATTGCCGCTGCCTTTGTGGGCGGTGTGCTGATGGGTCTGATCTACAGCTTCCTGACCGTTACGCTCAAGGCGAATCAAAACGTTACCGGTCTTGCCATGACTACCTTTGGCGTTGGTACGACTAAGTTTATCATGTCCGGCATGGCTGCAGGCGAGGCAACTAAGTATCTGTACGCACTGGGTTATTTCAGATTCCCGTTTGCAAACAGCACAAATTCGCTGATGTTTAACGGTGTGATGGTCTATCTGGCTATTGCGATTGCCGTTATTGCAGCCGTTGTCCTCTCGCGTTCTCGCGTGGGACTACATCTGCGTGCCGTGGGTGAAAACCCCGCAACCGCAGACGCTGTGGGTATTAACGTTACCAAGTATAAGTACGTTGCCACCGGTATCGGCAGCGGTATCGCAGCACTGGGCGGCCTGTTCTACATCATGGACTATGCAGGCTCCAACGAGGCTTATAAGAGCATTGAAGCTCTTGGCTGGTTGGCTGTTGCGTTGGTTATCTTCACCTTGTGGCGTCCGCAGCTGAGTATCATCGGCTCGATTATCTTTGGTGCTTTGTATCTGGCAGGTTCACAGATTCCCACTCTGCTTGGCTTGAATCTGGGCATGAGCGCAACGCCGCTTTTGCAGATGTTGCCTTACGTGGTCACCATTGCGGTGTTGATCTTCACAAGCGTGCGCAAGAAACGCGAAAACCAACCCCCGGCATCACTCGGATTGCCGTATTTCCGCGAGGAAAGATAAATTTGACAAAACAACCTGCCGATGGATAGGGAAATTCATCGGCAGGTTGACTTTTCGTGCTTGACAAACAGATATATTTGTGCTACAATAATCAAGTCACGCGGGTGTGGCGGAATTGGCAGACGCGCCGGATTTAGGATCCGGTGGTTATCCGTGCAGGTTCAAGTCCTGTCACCCGTACCAAACAAAATAGGGTACCATCTGACGATGGCACCCTATTTTGTTTGGTTCGGATAGGACACAGGACTTGAAGGGGAGCGGGAATGAATGACATGCCGGTGGCATGTCAGAACCGCGACTGACCGAGGCGCGTAGCAAAAGACCGCATCAAAAAGCGGCTTTTGTGTCGCAGCGCCGAGAATCAAGTCCTGTCACCCGTACCAACAGAAGAGGG
>JAFTLD010000048.1 GCA_017452945.1 Clostridia bacterium
AGGATCATCTGGTCACCGGTGTAAGCATGAACGGTGGTCATGATACCGGACTGGATGGGATATGCATCATTCAGAGCCTTAGCCATGGGAGCCAGGCAGTTGGTGGTGCAGGATGCAGCAGAGATGATCTTGTCATCAGCGGTCAGGGTACCCTCGTTTACACCGTAAACAATGGTCTTGAGGTCCTTACCTGCGGGAGCAGAGATAACAACCTTCTTAGCGCCTGCGTTGATGTGAGCCATGGACTTCTCGGTGGAGCAGTAGAAGCCGGTGCACTCGAGAACTACGTCAACGTTGTTAGCAGCCCAAGGGCAGTTAGCAGCGTCCTTCTCAGCAGAGATCTTGATGGTCTGACCGTCAACGGTGATGGTGCCGGCCTCGTCATCGGAAGTAACGGTGTGACCGTCGTAACGACCCTGAGCGGTGTCGTACTTGAGCAGGTGAGCGAGCATGGAGGGCTTGGTCAGGTCGTTGATAGCAACGATCTCATAACCCTGGGCGCCGAACATCTGACGGAAAGCCAGACGACCGATACGACCAAAACCATTAATAGCAACTTTTACAGACATTTTTGGATTCCTCCGTTTATAAAAATATTTTTTTGAAACTAATGCGATGGTAGGAAATCCCTTTCTTACCATTGTATATTTTATCGCATTTTTGCGCAATATGCAAGAGGTTTTGAAAAAATTTTCAAATTTCTACCTTTTGCGGAAAGTAAACAATTCAAGATAGGTGTTTGTGTGCAATATTCACATAAAAATGTATGCTTGCCATACAAGGACAGTCGAGGACGCCTGTCTATACAAAGGGTGAGCAAGCAACAGTGTAGGGACAGGCGTCCCCGACTGTCCTGCAATCGGTCTTGCTTTTTCAACACCTTGACCAAATTTCTGCCCGTTTATTTGTCTGAATTTTTCACCAAAAACGTACTTCGTACTTGACAATCACGCGCATTTGCTTTATAATAAATTGAATAACTATTTTTACAAGATAAGGAAGACATTACAATGGCTAAAGAAAAAAAGGTTGAACAGATCACATCCATGGACGTTGACTTTGGTCAATGGTACACCGACGTTGTCAAGAAGGCCGAGCTGGTTGATTACTCCAGCGTACACGGCTGCATGATCATCCGTCCTTACGGCTATGCGATCTGGGAAAATATCCAAAAGGATTTGGATGCAAGATTTAAGGCTACAGGCCACGAAAACGTATATATGCCCATGCTGATTCCCGAATCTCTTCTGCAGAAGGAAAAGGATCACGTGCAGGGATTTGCTCCCGAGTGCGCTTGGGTAACGATTGGCGGTCAGAATAAGCTTTCCGAGCGTTTGGCGATCCGTCCTACCTCCGAGACGCTGTTCTGCGAGCACTACCGCAACGTTATTCAGTCCTACCGCGACCTGCCCAAGCTGTACAACCAGTGGTGCAACGTCATGCGTTGGGAAAAGACCACCCGTCCCTTCCTGCGCACCTCCGAGTTCCTCTGGCAGGAGGGCCACACCATGCACGAAACTGCAGAAGAAGCACAGGAAGAAACCATCAAGATGCTGCACGTGTACCGTGACTTCTACCTTGAAGCACTGGCTATCCCTGCTATCATCGGCCAAAAGACCGATAAGGAAAAATTTGCGGGCGCTGAGGCTACCTATACCATCGAGCCCATGATGCACAACGGTTACGCGCTGCAGGGCGGTACCTCTCACTACTTCGGTGACGGCTTTGCAAGATCGTTCGACATTACCTATACCGGACGTGACAACACGGTCAAGTATCCTCATCAGACCTCCTGGGGCGTTTCCACCCGTATGATCGGTGCTATCATTATGGCACACGGTGATGATAACGGTCTGATCCTGCCTCCCGCAATCGCACCCATTCAGGTTGTGATCATTCCCGTTGCGCAGCATAAGGAAGGCGTGCTGGATAAGGCTTACGCCATCAAGGCTGAGCTTGCCAAGACCTTGCGCGTCAAGGTTGACGACGGTGAACAGTCTACCGGCTGGAAGTTCAGCCAGTACGAGATGAAGGGCGTACCGGTAAGACTTGAGATCGGTCCTCGCGACATCGAAAACAACAGCTGCGTGCTGGTATCCCGTGTGACCGGTGAGAAGAAGTTCGTTTCTCTTGATAATATTGTCGAGGAAGTGACCGCTATGCTTAAGGCCGTTCACGATGAAATGGTAGCAAAGGTACAGGCGAACCTTGAGGCTAAGACCCACGTTGCAACCACCCACGAGGAGTTTATGGACATTGCACAGAACAAGCCCGGTTATATCAAGGCGATGTGGTGCGGTGATGCTGCTTGCGAGGATCAGCTTAAGGATGAAACCGGCGGTATCAAGTCCCGTTGCATTCCTTTCGTGGAGGATCACTTGTCCGACGTATGCGTATGCTGCGGTAAGCCGGCAAAGCATATGGTCGTTTGGGGCCGCCAGTATTAATCTGACACTTCGATAAATTGCCCGTGACTGCGTTGCTCCTATGTGCGCCTTGTCACAAACAATTTCTCTCGGTCAGATCTCCCGTTGTGGGAAAACTATCAATTAACAGGGAATCTGTTTTTATCAGATTCCCTGATTTGCTAACGAAAGGGGAGAGCGGTATGCTTCGCGACATCATCAAATATACGCGTAAGGCGATCGGGCATATTGATCCGATTCTGTTCGCATGCACCACGCTGCTTTCCCTGATCAGTATTGTTACCGTTTTTTCCGCGGTGGAGAATTTTGGCCAATCAAAGCTGGAAATGCAGGTGGCGATGTTTATGGTAGGCAACGTTGTGATGCTGATCGTGGCAAACCTTGACTACCATTGGGTATTGGATAAGCTATGGCTGCCCATGATCGTGTTTTCGGTGCTGATTCTTGTTGTGACGCTGATTTGGGGTACGTCGGGCGACAACATGGAAACAGCCAACAAAAGCTGGCTGGTGGTGCTCAGGATTGGTCAGCGTAAGATCATGATCCAGCCCTCCGAGTTTGTCAAGCTGACGCTGATCTGCACGTTTGCAAAGCACTTGGAAACGGTCAAGGATCGCGTGAATCACCCCTTGACGCTTGCAGGCCTTGCCGTGCATGCGGGTGCTGTGGTGGGCTTGATCTTTTTGTCGGGCGACTACGGTGTTGCCTTGATCTACGTGGGCTTTTTGGCGATTATGATGCTGTGCGCGGGGCTTTCGCTGTGGTATTTCGCAGGCGCGGGCGGTGCGGCCGTGCTGGGCTTTCCGCTGGCTTGGAAATACGTGCTCAAGGAGTATCACCGCAAGCGTATCATCGTTGGCTTTAACCCCGAGCTTGATCCCGAGGGAAAGGGCTGGCAGCCGCTGCTGAGCAAGGATTGCATTGTCAATGGCGGTCTGTTTGGCATCGGGTTGCGAGAGGGCGGCTTTTACGAGGTCTTGACGGCATCGCATACCGACTTCATTTTCGCGACCATCTGTGAAAAATACGGCCTTGTGGGCGGTGCTTTGGTCATTGTGCTGCTGGCTTGCATGGTGGTGCGCGTGGCCATGATCGGCTATGCGGCAAAGAGTGACTACGGCATGCTGCTTTGCGCGGGCATTTTCGGATGCTTGTTTTTCCAAACGCTGCTTAACGTTGGCATGTGCCTGGCGGTGCTGCCTGTGATCGGCATTACCTTGCCGTTTTTGTCCTGCGGAGGCTCGTCCATGCTGGCAACCTACATCATGATGGGCATGGCGCACTCGGTTGCAAGCCATGCGCCCAAAAATCAAAGAATGATCCATAGGATCTGACATAAAAAATTCCCCTTTTGCATAAGATTGATTGAAAATCTTTTGTCGGAGGGGAATTTTTATGTTTGTATATTCGTTCAAAGCAAGCACGGTGCGCATCCTTGGCGTGGTGTGCGTGGCGTTGGTGGGCTTGATCGCGCTGGTGGCATTCGTGCCGACCTACGTTACGGCAGGGCAGGCGGACACATCGGTTGGGCAGGTCAGCAGCCAGACCGTCAGCGTCAGATATGACAAGATTAAGACAGAGCAGGACGTAGCCAACTTTTTGGCGCAGTTTGGCTGGCAGGTGGAGGGAAAGGCAGTCGAGGTCAAGACGGTCACGGTCCCCATGGAGTTTGACAAGATATACGCAGGCTACAATCAGATCCAACTGGCGCAGGGGCTGGATCTGGCCAGATATAAGGGCAAGGAGGTTACAAGGTACACGTTCAAGGTGACCAATTACGAGGGGCATGAGGGAACGGTGTATGCCAACGTGCTTGTGTGGCGCAAAAAGGTGATTGGCGGGGACATCTGCTCAGCCGAGATCACGAACGGCTTTGTCCAAGGCTTTGAGAAAAAGTAAAGGCTTGAATCAACCGCCACCACAACGGAGCACTTCTACAGGATCAAAGCTTTGATCAACCACCACCCCAACGGATCACTCTCACAGGATGAAAGTTTCGCTCGAGCCTTTTCAAAGGCTCGCGGGGTACGGGGCAGAGCCCCGCAAGACGGCCTTTTATTCGCTTGCGAATCATGGTTCATTTCTTTGGCCTACTGCTCCAAAGAAAGAACGGAGAAAATTATTGCAATGTATAGAAAAAGGGAGCTACCCATGCAAAGTAGCTCCCTTTTTATCAATTAAACTGTATTGCATTGTTGTTTTGTAATAATAAATGATTGAGAATTGAATATTTATCAATTCTTTTATTGACAGGCATGAAAATTAGTGATATACTTGTAGGTGCCAAACTAACTTAATAATCGTGAAAACGGTGTACTTTCCTTGTTCGTGAGGATAGGTATGCTCTTTTTGAGCACACTATTATTGTCGATGAATTTGATAAAATGCAAATTCCTCTTACGGCAATAATGGTGTTCTAAAACCTCATAAAGGTGGGCTACACCCTTTTCACGTTAAGTTAGTTTGGCGACTATCGGAGTTTGCGTTTTTGTGCGGCTACTTCGGTAGCCGCACCTTTTTATGTTTTGGGGGATTTACTAATGGAAGAAAAACAAACAATGACGGGATATCCGTCAATAGACAAGCCTTGGTTAAAATATTACACCGAGGAAGCAATTAATGCTACTTTACCCGAATGTACTATTTACGAGTATCTCTGGGAAAATAATAAAGATTACCCAAATAATGTTGCTCTTAACTATTTTGATCGCAAAATTACCTATGGTGAAGTGTTCGCGAATATTAACAAGGCAACCAAGAGTTATTCTGCACTTGGCCTTAAGAGTGGTGATATTGTAACGGTGTGTGCAGTAACAATTCCGGAAACTATTTATTCATTCTATGCGTTGAATCGTTTGGGCGTAATTTGCAATATGGTTGATCCTCGTACAAGTACGGAGGGGATTCGTGAATACATAAAAGAAGTTAATTCAAAAATTGTTATAACCATTGATGTGGCATATTCTAAAATTGTGGGAGCAATAAAAGGAACTAATGTTGAAAAGATTGTTGTTATCTCACCAGCCGATTCGCTTCCGCAACCCAAAAAACTTTTATTTAAGGCTTTTAAAACAACAAAGATTCCAAGTGGCAATCAGCATATTAAATGGAATGAATTTTTCGGTATCGGCCAAAATATCGAACCCGATATTGCGACATATAAAAAGAACACTCCTTGGGTTATTGTACATACAGGTGGCACAACGGGGATTCCAAAGGGAGTTATGCTTTCCAATGACAATTTAAACACATCTGCTTTCCAAGCAATCAAATCAGGTTTTGATTTTCAAAGGCACCATACTTGGCTCAATATTATGCCCTCCTTTATTGCATATGGTGTTGGTAATGGTCTGCACTTACCCTTAATTGTTGGTATGGAAGTAATCCTTATACCTTCTTTCAATCCCAACGAATTTGCTGATTTGTTAAATAAATACCGCCCGAATCATATGGTCGGAGTACCGTCGCATTATGGTAATATTATCAATAATAAGAAAATGCAAAACCAAGATTTATCGTACATTATTGCTCCTACAGTTGGCGGTGATGCAATGGATATATCCCTTGAAAAAGAAACGAATGCCTTTTTGGCAAAGCATAATTGTTCATATCCCGCTTGCAAGGGATATGGTATGTCAGAAGTTGCAGCAGGGGTATCAATTTGCTCATCATACGATGTAAACAAAATTGGTAGTGTCGGTATTCCGCTCACCCATACAACAATGGCTATTTTTGACACCACAACGGGAAAGGAATTGCCTTACAATGAAGAAGGCGAGATCTGTATGACCGGCCCCAATACAATGGTGGGATATTACAATAACGAAACCGAAACAAATAATGTTATTAAAAAACACGATGACGGTTTGATGTGGGTACATAGCGGTGATATCGGTTATATTGATGAAGACGGTTTTGTCTTTATAAAAGACCGTATCAAACGAGTTATTATTCGCCATGATGGGTTTAAAGTGTTTCCGTCGTTAATCGAAAAGGCAGTGGATACAAATGATAATGTTATTTCAAATTGTGCCGTAGGTATAGCAGACAATTCTCACAGTCAAGGTAAATTACCGATCGTTTTTGTTGTTCTAAAAAATGGACGTGATGCTAATGTCGTAAAAAAAGAGTTGTTTGAACTGTGTCAAAAAGAATTGCCCGAATATGTGCAACCTGTTGATTTTGTGTTCATTGATAAAATGCCATTGACACCCATCGGCAAAGTTGATTATAGGGCATTAGAAGAAAAAGCAAAACAGATATAATTAGTTAGTAAGAAGGACCATGACATTTTGTATGTCATGGTCCTTAAAATAATTTATTCCAAGTTATCACCAAAGCCCAAAATTTAGGGATAAAAATAGCTCCTAAAGTATTTGCTCGGGGCGGTATCTTTTAAAATAGCAAAGGGAGCTACTTATGCAGAGTAACTCCCTTGTGATTCTTACATTGAAGAGATTCTTTCCGTACTTTTCTTTGACACTGCGGGCGCAAAGAAAAGTACCAAAAGAAACGCCGAGTATGTTTCGCCTCTGCGGAGGCGACGAGGGCTTCGCGCCCTCGACCTGCGCCGCCTTTTGAAAAAGGCGGGCGAAAACTTTCATCCTGTGGGGGAGATCCGTTGGGGTGAAGGTTGGGCGAAAACTTTCATGAGTTAGGTCGTCAAAACTGTTTACTCGTCCTCGTCGGGGGCGCAATCCTTGATGCCCGTCATGCCGCCAACCGGCTTGAATCCGTCCACCTCACCGCGCTGGATGGCACCGTAAATACGGTAGCGCAGTCCTTTATTCTTTCTGTCTAACTCGTTGATCAGCTGGTGCATCTCCTCGCGCTGCGTGTTTTTATCGGCAGGGCAGGGCGATGCGATCACGGGCAACTCGACCTTGCGCGCAAAATCCTTGACGTGTCGCTCGGGCATGTAGATCAAGGGGCGGATGACACGAATGCCCACTCTGGAAAGATCTGTGACAGGCTGGAAACACCCGATTCTTCCCTCGAAAAACAGGTTGAGCATAAAGGTGTCCACCACGTCGTCGAAATGATGCCCAAGCGCAACCGTTGTGCATCCGATCGACTTTGCATAATTGTTCAGCGCGCCGCGTCGCATCTTGGCGCAAAGCGCACAAGGATTGGATTCCTTGCGGATCTCAAAAATGACCTTGTAAATATCGGTGGGAACGATGTGATATTCCACGTTCAGCTCGTCACAAAGCTTTTGAATACCCGAAAAATCCATGCCGCCCGCAAAGCCCATGTCCACCGTGACGGCAACGACCTCAAAGGGGACGGGATAAAAGCGGCGCAGATGCGCCAGCGCACAAAGCAAGGTCAGCGAGTCCTTGCCTGCGGACACGCCCACAGCGATCTTGTCACCCGGGCGGATCATGTCGTAATCCGCAAGTGCGCGACGTGTATAGCTCAATAAACGTTTTATATGTTCCATAGATCCGATTCACTCCAACTACAGGTTTGGTAAATTTGATCGGCACGCTTGCTCTGTGTGCCGTTTTCACTCAATATAAGGGAGGGGGAGAGGCGCAGGCCGTGCGCTGCTCCTTTTTTGGCTTCGATCAGTACCATCGAGGGCTCGGCATTTGCGTCGCTTTGCACAAAGCTCATGCGCTTGGGCTCAAGCTTGTACTCGGCCAGCGATTCCATCAGCTCGCAAAGCCTGTCGGGACGCCATACTACGTAAAAGCTCCCACCATGCTTGAGCAGCCGTGCAGCTGCTGCGCAAAAGTCATCTACGTCGCCCATGACCTCATGGCGTGCGATATATTTGGCATCCGACTCGTTACGCTTGCCCGCGTTTGTTTTCATATACGGAGGATTTGCGGTTACAATATTTACCTCACCGCCCACGTCCGCAGGCTTCAGGTCACGCAGGTCTGCGCAGATCGGGATCAGTCTGTCCTCCAGACCGTTTAGCGCAGCGTTTCTGCCGATCACGTCGGCAAAATCCGCTTGCACCTCCACCGCATACGCTTTGGCGTATTTTTCTTTGGTCAGGCAGAGCAGGGGAATGATACCCGTACCGCTGCCAAGATCGACCGCGCGTGCCGAAGCAGCGGGGCGCACGTAGGCAGAGAGCAGATAAGCATCAGTCCCGTAGCGCAAGCCGTCCTTTCGCTGGATCAGCTTGATCTGCTCGTTGACCGTGTCCAGCGTTTCATTGATACGTAACATAAAAGCTCCTCGTCATCAAAAGGGTCAAAAGGGGCTCGCATCAGCGAACCCCTTTTCCCAAAATGCTATGTATGCGTGTTCTCAGGCGAATTATTCAGCCTCGGGAGCACCAACAGGGCATACGTCAGCGCAGCTGCCGCAACCGATGCAAGCATCAGCGTCGATCTCGTACTTGCCGTCGCCTTCCTTAATAGCGCTGGTGGGGCATTCCTCAGCACATGCGCCGCAG
>JAFTLD010000049.1 GCA_017452945.1 Clostridia bacterium
CCCCGTAAGGAATAAGAAGGAGGAAAGTAGTAATGGCACATTTTGAAGGTTATGAAAGACGCGAGGCGAAAATCCTCGCCGCACTGAAAGAATACGGCATTTCCTCTATCGACGAGTGCAAGGCTATCTGCGATGCCAAGGGCATCGACCCCTATAAGATTGTAGAGGAAACCCAGCCCATCGCATTTGAAAACGCAAAGTGGGCATACACCGTTGGCGCCGCAATCGCCATCAAGAAGGGCTGCACCAAGGCAGCAGACGCTGCCGCCGCTATCGGTATCGGCTTGCAGGCATTCTGCATCCCCGGCTCCGTAGCAGAGAACCGTCAGGTTGGTCTGGGTCACGGTAACTTAGGCTCTATGCTCCTTTCCGAGTCCACCGAGTGCTTCTGCTTCCTGGCTGGACACGAGTCCTTTGCCGCCGCTGAGGGCGCTATCAAAATCGCTCTTAACGCAAACAAGGTAAGAACCAAGCCCCTGCGTGTTATCCTGAACGGTCTTGGCAAGGACGCTGCTATGATCATTTCCAGAATCAACGGCTTTACCTACGTTCAGACTCAGTTCGATCCTTACACCGAGGAAGTTCACGTTGTTAAGGAAACCGCATACTCCACCGGCGACAGAGCTAAGGTTAAGTGCTACGGCTCCGACAGCGTTCCGGAAGGCGTTGCTATCATGAGACTGGAGAACGTCGGTGTTTCCATCACCGGTAACTCCACCAACCCCACCAGATTCCAGCACCCCGTTGCAGGCACCTACAAGAAGTGGTGTAATGAGAACGGTGTGAAGTACTTCTCCGTAGCATCCGGCGGCGGTACAGGTAGAACTCTGCACCCCGATAACATGGCTGCAGGCCCTGCTTCCTACGGCATGACCGACACCATGGGCAGAATGCACGGTGACGCTCAGTTCGCAGGCTCCTCCTCCGTTCCCGCTCACGTCGAGATGATGGGTCTTATTGGCGCCGGCAACAACCCCATGGTTGGTATGACGGTAGCAGTAGCTGTCGCTATTGAGGAAGCTTGTAAGTAAGAAATACAACCAAGGCGACATTTCTTTGGGTCATTCCAATATGACATGTTGCTGTTGCAGTTGCGATCGAAGAGGCTTGCAAGTAATCCTTGATTTATAAGGGCTTTTGAGAGTTTCGTGATTTTTTGAAATCATAAAACCATCAATTTATGCAAAATCAAATAATAAAAAAGTCGGACACATCATTTTGGAGAAATCCATTATGATGTGTCCGATTTTTTGTCTTACTTCTTTTGAAATCAGGAGCAGACCATATTATTTTTATATGCCTATAACAGTTCTTTTATTTTCTGCCTTTCGACATATGATCTTTCACATGAATGATAGAAATGCAGACAAAAATGAGGGGGATTAAGAAGCCGACGGATAGTACAGAAGACGAGCAACCGATTACGAGAGGCATTTGTGTTTCAACTTCTGTTTCTGCTTCTGTAGTTAGTATTGTTTCTCTCTCGGTTTCGGTTACTGTTTCGGTAACCGATATGGTTTCAGTATCTGATACGGTTTCAGTTTCCGTTAAGGTTTCGGTTTCTATTATAGGTTCGGTTATAGGTTCTGTTTCAGTTTCGGTTTCCTTAGGGATAGCAGGGATAATTTCTTCACAGAGCAATTTGCCGCAAAATGTGCATGATTGCTGTTTTTTACCTGTAGCTTCTTGGGTGGGTTCTTCCGTGATGATCCATTGGCCGGGAGTATGGTCGGTAGGGAGGATTTGTGCCTGAGCGACGATGACTTCATTACATACCGAGCAATGCTCACCCTCGGTAAGACCGGATGTGGTGCAAGTGGGTGGGACAGCCGAATCGATGACTGCAACATGCCCTTTGGGAGGGAGTTCATTCCGCTTGATGAGCATTTCTCCACACATTTCGCAGTAGACTCCGGCAGTTAATCCTTTTTCAGTACAGGTCGCTTCTATTTCGGGCAAAATGTGTTCGGTGTGGCCAAAAGGTGGGATTGAAATCTGATCAGCTATACTTTTTCCGCAAACCGAACACTTTGCACCTTCTGTTTTACCCCAATCGGTACAAGTGGGGTAAATGCTTGGAATGATGATTTGGAAGTGTCCTGTTTTATCGGTTTCATTATCTTTATAGCTGTCACCGCAATACGTACAAGTATAGGTGGTGTAGCCATTATCGGTGCAAGTGGGAGCAGTAACGACTGCAGTATAGCTGTGTGTATGCTCCTTTACTTGATAATAATATATAGTTTCCTTAAATGTTTCTGATTTGGCCCATACTTGAAAGCCACACGAGCATTTTTTACCTTTATAGAGTATTTGTCCGCCTTTATCGCCGATATTTGTGGCAGTATATTCACTTGTGGAAGTTACTGTGTGATAATGATGCGATCCGGAACCGTAAGATATCGAATCGACATTATTTGTTCCATCATAATAGTTACAACAGTAATGATAATAATTGTATTTGGTTTCGGTTTTAACAATCTTTAAGTTTTCACTTTCTGTTGGCTTGGTATAAGACGTTTTAATCTCAGACCATCCATTGTCATCACTATTATCATCTTCAAGAGAAACCGCAGGAACATCCAAATATATATATCCCAGTAATTTTGCGCTTCCGCTTCCTTTTCCAACGGTAAACGTATAGTTCCAATCGCCCTTGCCGGACCATGTTCCGTCAGAATTTTTCGTCGCAGTTCCTACTTCGTAACACAGCCAGGTCGGAACTCCGCCGTTCCATTTATCATTTGATAAAGTATCTCTGTATCCGGATTCGGAGTAAATTAATAAATCCCCGTCCACATAATCGATATATCTTACATGTCCCTGGTATACTGCAATGGAATTTGATTCAGGCTGAGCGTTTGCACTTGTACTATAACGATATCCATAGGTTTTGCCAAATAAGGAAATCCAACTTGATGGAGCAGGACTCTTTTTAGGTAGACCGGATTCTCCGTTCCTGATGAGCATTTCTGATGCGCGGGACCAACAATACCATGTACAATTGCCATACACGTACTCACCGACGCTATCCTTTTCATATTCGTCGGGATACAGAGGCGATGATGGAGCATTATTAGGTTTATATGCATTCGTGCCTAATTTGAAATACAGATTGTAAAATTCATCAGTTTTATGGATCGGGAGGTCTTTCCAATCTTTATAATAGTGAACGTTATCAAATGACACACTTTGCAACGAAGTATAAGACCGATCGGATTGGAAATCGGAAGAATATGAATCGTCCGTCATATTGACTTCTTGATTGGAATTTTCAGCGCTGATCGGTAAGGTCATGAACACGCTTGACAAAACAAGCACAGTCAGCACACAGCATAAAGAGCTTTTCATAACATTTCGTAGTTTCATAAAAATCCTCCACAGCTTATATTACAAAAACAATAGTTTGTATTTTTTATTCAAACACGGTTTAATTACTTTGAAGGTATTGTCACCTCAACTTGATTTATAGAGCCGTCCTTATTAAATTGGAATTCATATGAGAAATCAGAGTCGTCCTGATATGAATAATTAAAGCTATCCTCTGAGCTTTTGGAGAATGAAAACTTTTTGCTGCTGTTGGGATTGCCGTATACTTTAATCACGTCTGCAGCCATAGAGTTTTGTGTAATGCCTCCCGGCAAAACGAAACCTGCCCCTGACTTTTGTGTGTCCGGATCTATTAAAACGGTAAAACGTGTGAGTGTACATGATGTCAAGCTATAAGCCAAGGTTTCACTATATACCATGTCAATATCGATTTGGACACCGCTTTCATGAACAAGCCTATTTTGGGAACCCCATCCCATAAGATAGACAGAACCTATGAAGCTCTGCCCCAAATATGCGTAGGGATCTTCTAATTCCCATCCGTCATTGATCAGATCATAAATTTTTATTGGAGATTCATAGGAGCGTCCGGCTAATACGATCACTTTTTCGGAAATCGGAACGGCATCTTCGACAATCTCACCGTTGGTGAAAATATCGATATCGCAAAGGACACCGTCTTCATTGATAACTTCGGTCACCGGATCCTCGATTTCTTCCCGCTGTGCTGCGATTTTACCGCAAAAAGATGCAATAACAGGCGACAGGATAGCCAATATCAAAGCAGCACAGGTGACAACCTTGACTATGTTTTTGCGACTTTCGGAGGGTTTCGCGTTTTCCGCAAGCTCTGTATAGGTACCCTTCATAACCTTGCTATAAGCATTCTGCTTTTTTATCGCCTCAATAAAATCCGGCAAAATAAAGCAAAACGGGACAAGGCCGACGGGTAAAAACATGAGCCATGACATGATGACTGCCCAAAAGCCGGTCTCATAATAAGGCAATAGTGTGGCGACAAAGACCGCTGACAATGCAAACAGGGAAGCGATAATGAATTTGATCCATCTCCACACCATTTTCAATTCCCGGGGGGAATAATCATTGGAAACGATTTCGGAAGGGATTTGACCGCAAGCTAACTTTTCCATTTGCTTTTCGTGCATTTCACGGTACTCTTTTCTCTTCATTTCCCGCGATGCGCCACAATTATCGCATATGATATACCTCTTTTCGGTATAGGAAAGAATGGGTAACAAACCGTACAGATGAGCTTTGTGTTTGAGTTTCTTCAGATGAAAGTGAGAATCATTGTTACAGCAAGGACAATGCGCCACCCCTGCCCAGATGTCTTGGTCAAGTGTGTTTTTGTGGCTGACAAAAATATACATAGTGTGCTCCTTCTTGATAGTCTTTTATTGGTGTTATTATGCCTTGATGAACGGTGCGCTTTTGCTTTTTTGCGACACCGGAAGTTGGCTTGAAATTTGGATTTTTTATGTGGTAAAATGCCCGTGAATTATTTGGAAGGTATTGCCATGCCGACAATTTGTGCTGATTTGATTCCGGAATTCAGGTCGATTTCCAGTTTTAATCCGAAAGCATCAACACTTTCACCGCCGATGCTGGAGTTATACAGAATATATCCTTCGGGCAAATCAATCCAGATATCGATACTCGGATTGTCATCTGTGCGGTAAGCATAGAACTCACCGTTTGTCAGTGTTTCTGTTCCGGACTTTTCTATATGCAAATATTGAGCAAGAACGAATGCAAGATCAATATCTGCGGATATGTCGTAATTTAATTGTATTGACTCTTCTGTGACACTCACTATCTCGATGTGACAGGATGAAATTTTCTCATACTCGTCTTTACCGCTTACGTCATAGCTTCCGACCAATTTGCTATTGAACGTGTAGGTGGGCATTGTCCAATCTTCAACTCTGAAAAGTGTCCACAAATCAGAGGCTCTGTTGTATTGGAAAATGGCATCGCACGAAGAAACACAGTATCCGTAGGTTCCTTCCGATCTTGTCACGATTGTTACGTAATCAAGATAAGATTCCTCATCATAATGATTATGGATGACAGATGTGGTTGACGGATCGGGCATGGAATACGTGCATTCTCCTACCGAATTAATGGCGTAATTGTCGGGAACGCCTTTTTTACTGCCGCACGAAGGAAGTGCGAGTAGAGTCAATGATAGAATTAAAAATAAGGCGAGAGTTTTCAATCGGATATTTTGCTGTTTTTGATGCTTGTTAGTCATTTCCATAATTCTCCTGAAAATTTTGAATAAAAACTGATGCGTGCGAAATATTCACGCGACAGGAACCATTCTGCCCACAATTATACGCCAATAACACCTTTTTGTCAAGGCGATTTTGCAGTAAAATTCCTATATACGACAAAAATATAGGAAGAATAATTCCTAAATCCGTTGTATGAACAGGAGTAAAAAAATGCTGATTCACGACATGAGAAAAATTGGGAATAAGATGCTTGAGCTCAGAAAGAAAGCAGGATTGACACAAGCGGAGCTGGCAGAAAAAGCCGGACTCTCGGACAGAACCTATGCTGACATAGAGCGAGGAAATGTGAATATGCGTATAGAAACGCTTCTTCGCATTTGCGATGCGCTGCACATTACTCCGGATGCGATATTGACATTTGAAAATACTTCTTTACAGGCAACGCAATCTGAAATTATGGATAAATATGCGGCATGTTCGGAAAAGGATAAACAAATTATTCTGAAGCTTATGGATGCTTATTTAAGTGCGCTGTGATTTGAATAGCTGATCTGAGGCATGTCATAGGGGCGATTGAACGAATTGCCTGCGGGCGACCGCATTTCGGCTCTGCCGAAATAATCGCCCCTACGAAATCACAAATAAAAAAGTCGGACACATCATTTTGGAGAAATCCATTTTGACGTGTCCGTTTTTTAGAGAAGTGAATATAAAAAAGCGCAAAGAATAGTATGAAACATATTTTCGCAAGTGACAAACATTGAAAACGGGGAGAAAATCGGTATAATAAAAGTGTGATAGCTACGAAATGATTTCGGGAAAGGAATGAAACAAATGAAACGTTTGAAAAAGCTCACAGGGCAGCTTGTTCCGGTTGTATTACTGTTGTCGATCCTGATTGCTGCAACGGCATGTCATAATACCGTGCCGGAACCAACGCCTGATACAGAACCGAACGAAACAACGGAGCTCACCCCCGATACAGAGCCCGAAACCGAACCTGAATCGGAACAGGGAACGGGACAAGAAACAGATACGGCGACAGAGCCCGAAACCGAAACAACCGAACAATTACCTGATTTAGGAGATGACAAAATGTACGTACCGCAACTCTCCACCACATGGTATGAAGCGCAAAAAATTGTCGGAGAGAAAGACTCCGAGTTTATCAGTGATTTCCTTTTGATCCGCGATACACAGGGGCGCTGGCACTGCATCGGCATTGGTGGGCAGGATCATATTCAGGATTCGTTCTTCCACGCCATCGGTGACGATTTACTTGAGCCCTTTACGTATACCGACAGAGTTTACAGCAACGGCACGTCCAATCTGGCAACCACGGACTGGATGTGGGCGCCGTATGCGGTCTATGCGCCTGATGGCAAAACGGCTTATATGTATTACCACCACCAAACCAAGGATCACAGAGCTGAGATGCGTATGCTGCAATCGGTGGATGAATCCTTGGACACGTGGGTTCCCGCCAATATAGAGGGACTTGAAGAGAATTGCATTTCCTTTACCGGCAGCATGAGCCGTGATGCATGCATCTTTTTCGATGATGCGGTGGGCAAATACCTGATGTATTACGCGGCAAACGAGGGGATTTGTCTGAGAAGCTCGGACGATTTGATCCATTGGTCCCAGCCCACGGTCGTCATGACCGCCCCCAAGGATTATCAGGCAGCCGAGTCGCCCTTTGTAATCAAACGTCACGGGTATTATTATCTGTTTGTCAGTGGATTTGATTATGGGCGTGTGGCGGTATATGCTTCGGAAAACCACACGGATTTCGGCCATCCGGTGAATGATCTGATTGGCGAACTCAACGGTCATGCCCCTGAGATCGTAACAGTGGACGGTAAGGATTATATTGCGTGTGCCGCGATCAATGCGACCGACGGTATTGAGGTCTATAAGGGCGGACAACCGGCTGAACACAATATTTCAGGCGTGTATATTCAGGAACTGAAATGGGTGCCTCAGTCGCAGGCAGAATGGCTCAATCTCCCCAAGCCCACTCTTCCCGGCGAGAACGTTAACCAAGGCGACAAGGAACTGCACGTGATCACAGCGGAACCGGATTATTACTGGGACTTCAACGGAAATCTCAAGGAGCAGATCAGCGGTACAGAGGCGGAATTCACAGCGACCGACAAAAACACCATAAAGGGCGTGGTGGATCAAGCGCTCTGGCTGGACGGTCTTTCTCAGTATAACATGCCGCTGTTCGATTTCAATCTGGAAAAGAATTTTACGGTTTCTTTCTATGTACTGATGGAAAAGCCGACCGGTCAATACAATGTTCTCTTGGCCAAGGGAGATAAAATTCCGGGACACCTGGAGGTTTACGTGACGCCCACGGGAACCATCAGCTTTTATCAGAATGAGATCGGAATTCACGATACGGCAGGGCAGGTGGCTGACTATACATGGCATCATGTCATCTTTACGTATGACGGAGCGACCCTTGTTGGATATCTGGATGGTGAGCAGATTTACAGCGCCAAGGTGACTGCTGTGCCGTATAACAATCACCGGACACAACTGGTCTTCGGCTGTTGGGCGCAAACGTCCACGCTGTCGCATTTCCATTTTACGGGTGGCATTGACGAGCTCAAGGTGTTCAACCGTGTCCTGAGCGCAGAGGAAATGGGAGTCGACCAATAGTGACTCCCAAATACAAGCTTTTTATTTGAAATATGCGTAGTCTTTACGGTACTCGGACGGAGTACAACGGAATTCCTGCAGAAATTTTTTACTGAAGTGGAATTGATCACAAAACCCAAGACAAGCCGATATGTCTTTTATGGACATATCGGTTTTTGTCAGCATATCCAAGGATTTTTGCAAGCAGCGCTTTATGATATACTGCTTGGGGGACATGCCGAGCTCGTCCTTGAATAACCGATATAAATATGATTCGGAATAATTGACTGTTCTTGCAATTTCTCCGGCTGACATGGTGGCACAAAGTTGTGTGTCGATCAGTTGCAAAACAGTTTCAAGTTTTATCGAGTCCTTGCATTCCACGGCTTTGCCGCAGCCGATCAATTCATACAGGATTCCGTATTGTAAATACTGCCGAGTGATCTGTCCCGTCAGATCCTGTCTTGCCTGATTGGCTCTGAACTCGGATATATATGCATGAATTTTCCGAGAGGCTTCCGGTGGTAATTTGCAGGGGATATCGTAATATCTTTTCAGGTTATGCTTTTGGTTGATCAGAACGGTGATATATACCCATTGTGCTCTCATGGGTGTTCCGTCGGGGCAAACGTGATGAATGATCTTTTGTTCTGCATATTCCGGTGTATAGAAGCACTCGCCGGCATGAATTGTATAGGGTTTGCCGTCTATCAAAAGCTCGTACGACCCTTCAAGGCAGGAAACGACCGTGATAAAGGGAACTGTTTTTTGATCAGACTGCCCCTCAATTTCAAACGTATGTGCGCTTGCAAGACAATTCAAAATCTCAACGTTCATAAACGATCCTCCTGCAGTTTTTGATTTGATTCTATGAGGTTATGCTTTTCCCAACAGCCACACCGCCAGGATCACCGCAGCGGCAGCAATGGCAAAAACGGGATAGAGAATCAATTTGGTGCGTTTGATCTCGGCCTCACTCATGGGGATATAACCGTCGTAACCGCAATGCGGACATGCGCCGCGGCGGCTTTCCAGGGTGCTGTTGCAGCGCGGACAGCGAATTGTTTGATCGGGTTTTGCCATCATGTACCTCACTTATTGGTTTCTTTGGGAGTATCCGGGGCATCCGGGATATCGCAGCCCAGCCAATTCTTCAGCTTTTTCAGATTTGCCTTGGTCGCTTGCACGGTAATGCACGCGGCCTTATTTTTTGCGTCAGGTTTGTGCTTGTCGTAAAGCCGCACGGTTTTTTCGCGATAGCGCGTGTTGTAGAAGATCTCGCAAGCAACGTGCGCTTTTTTTATGCTGCGTTTGCCTTGGCTGACCTCATGCTCGGTCAGTACGGGGGCTCTGCCGACAAAATACCAGAACAGCGCCAGAAAAGAGAACATCAGTAAAACCAATACGATCACACCCGGCAGGGGATTGCTTGCGACCGCGCTGACGCCTGCACAAAGGCAGAGCAGTACCAGATAGGCAGACACCACTAAGATGGCATTGGCCACCGTGAAATCATACAATCGGATTCCTTGCTTCATATGCTACCTCTTATTGCAACGAAATGCCTGCGATATCCCGCACGATCACACCTGCCATGATCATTCCCATCACGGGCGGCACGAAGGAAAGCGAGGCGGGAGTGTGCTTGCCATGCTCACTTGGCAGACGCGAGGGTTGGGGTTTCTCTTCGGAGTATACCACGCAAAGATGCTTGATGCCGCGCGCGCCCAGCTCACGGCGCATGATGCGCGCCAAAGGACAGCCTTGGGTTTTGGAAAGATCGGCCACGCGAAACGCGGAGGGATCAAGCTTATTGCCTGCGCCCATGGCGGAAATAATCGGCACGTTTTTTGCTTTGGCGCGGCAGATCAGTTCTATTTTTGCGCTGACGGTATCAATGGCATCGGCAATATAATCATAGTCGGAGAGATCGAATTGGTCGGCATTCTCGGGCAGATAAAAAACCTCGTGTGTGACTACGCGGCAATAAGGGTTGATATCGGCAATGCGTGCCTTCATGACCTCAACCTTGGGAAGTCCCAGCGTGGAGTGCAGTGCGACTGCCTGACGGTTGATATTGGTCAATGAAACGGTATCCTTGTCAAACAAGTGCAGCTCACCCACACCTGCGCGCGCAAGTGCTTCACACAAATGCCCGCCAACGCCGCCAATGCCGAATACTGCAACGCGTGCGTTTTGCAGGCGTGAAAGTCCGTCCTCGCCTAAAAGGGGGACAGAACGCGTATGTTGACCGAAATCCATAAAGGGCGCCTCCTTGCATGTTTCTGCTTTTATTGTACCATATTTTTTTATTTGGCGCAAGGGCTTTACAAATTTTGTGATTTCATGTATAATAAAAAGGTGAATGAATTTTCAAGGAGAACAGAATGGATTATACCGAAAAGCAGCTGCACAGTGAGCTGATATTTGACGGCCACGTGCTGCACTTATATAAAGATGATATCCTGTTGCCCGACGGCAAGACGGGATTTCGCGAGTATTGCAAGCATATCGGTGCTGTGTGCATCGTACCCATCACGGATGACGGAGAGGTCATTTGTGTCAAGCAATACCGATACGCACACCGAAAAATGGTGTTGGAGATCCCGGCAGGAAAGCTGGACGCACCGGATGAAGATCCCACGAGTGCCGCTTTGCGTGAGCTTCGCGAGGAAACGGGCGCGACCTGTTCGAAATTGACGTATCTCGGTCCGCTCTATACCACACCGGCTTTGATCGACGAAGTCATACACATGTACATAGCCGAGGGACTTTCGTTCGGGCAGACTGATTTTGACGAGGATGAGTTTATCGAGGTGGAGAGAATTCCGCTCTCAGAGCTTGTGGATCGCATCTGCCAAGGACAGGTGCCGGACGCCAAGACTCAGGCCGCCGTGCTGCGTGCTGCATGGGAAAGACGGCGGAATGAGGAACAGGCATGAGCGGCAAACTGAATTATAAGAAGGTTCTTTCCGTTGGCCTTGTATTTATGTTTATCACGGCCTTCTGGTATGGCTACAATTCCATTGTTCCCAAGATCCTGACCGACAAATTCGGCCTTTCCCAGTTTGCTTCGGGCGCGATCATGGCGCTTGACAACGTGTTGGCTGTGTTTCTGCTGCCTGTGTTCGGTGCGCTTTCGGATAAATCAAAATCGCGTTATGGACGCAGGACGCCCTTTATTTTTTGGGGAACTATCATCTCTGCGTTGCTGTTGGTGGCGGTATCCTTTGCGGATGTCGCACAGCTGCAGCAGCTAAGTGACGTCTTGCCCACCGATTCTGCTGCGTACGAGCAGTCTTTGGATACGCTGTGGGAGGCAAACCCCTCCTTTGACTATAACGGTACATCCGCTGCGTTGCACGAGCACGTGTCGGAGGATACGTTCAAGAGTATCCCGATGTACCGCACCGATGGAAAGGGGAACGCAACGGGTATGGTTACGGACGATTATACTGCGCTGGTTGTGCCTGCCCGTCAGGCCTATGCGCGGCAGGTCAGTTTGGCCAATCCGACGTATCTGATCCTGTTTGTAGTGATTTTACTGCTTTTGCTGGTTGCTATGGGTACGTATCGCTCGCCCGCTGTGGCGCTCATGCCCGACGTGACGGTCAAGCCCTTGCGCTCACAGGGAAACGCCATGATCAATTTAATGGGATCGCTTGGCGTTCTGTTTGTGCTGGTGCTTGGTGTGATATTGGGGACGGGACGGCCTGCCAACGTGCTGATGGATTACAGACTGTTTTTCGGTGTGATTGCGATCTACATGGTGGCAGCACTGGTGATTTTTCTGCTTATGGTCAAGGAGAAAAAATGGTGTGCAGAGATGGAGGCTGATTCGGGGCAATTGGCAGGAGCGGATGTTGCGCATCAAGAGGACGAGGAGGCTTCGGGAAGCCGTAAGCTGACTCGCGGCGAAAAGCTGTCGCTGTTTCTCATTCTTGCCTCGGTCGTGCTGTGGTATATGGGCTATAACGCTATGGAAAGCAAGCTTTCGGTTTACATGAGCACCGAGCTTGGCGGCATTGATTATAATATTCCGTACGCCATTGGCGGTGTGATGGGCATTCTTTCGTATTTCCCGATCGGTCAGCTGTCTGCCGTATGGGGCAGAAAAAAGACCATTATTGCAGGTGTTGGCATCATGGCTGTCGCCTTTGGCGTGATGTGCTTTGTCACCACTGCAACGCCTGTTTGGGTTACTTATGCAGTGTACGCTGCAGTGGGTGCAAGCTGGGCGGCCATCAACGTCAACAGCTATCCCATGGTGGTTGAGCTTGCAAAAGGCAGTAACGTGGGCAAATATACCGGCTTCTATTATACGGCCAGCATGTCGGCACAGATCATCACGCCTTTGCTCAGCGGTGCGCTTTTGACGGTTGATATGCGCACCTTGTTCCCGTATGCAACCGTTTGCATCGTACTTGCATTCTTTACCATGCTGTTTGTCAAGCATGGAGATATTCAAACACAAAAGAAAAAGGAGCGTGTATAAAATGCCACCCGAATTGTTGATCTGCCTTTGTGTTGTTGGCGTGCTTGCGATTTTTGTTGTCGTATATCTGATCCTGATCAAGCCGCAATCCGTGCGCGGTGTGGATATGACGCCTTACGGTAAAACATTCGCGCACAGAGGACTTTGGGACCAAGAGTCGCCCGAGAACTCGCTGGCAGCTTTCCGCAAGGCTGTGGAGGCCGGATACGGCATTGAGTTTGATATTCATAAAACGAAGGATGGCCACGTTGTGGTATTCCATGACGATACGCTGGTTCGTATGTGCGGTGTGGAAGGCAGGATCGAGGATAAGACGCTGGAGGAGCTTTCCGAGCTGCGTTTGAAGGGGACGGACCAGAAGATCCCCACGCTGCAGGAAATGCTTGAGCTTGTGGATGGCCGCGTGCCGCTCTTGGTTGAGCTGAAGGGCGCAGCGCTGGATACGAGTCTTTGCCCCGTGGCGGACGAGATCCTTTCCCAATACAAGGGCGTGTACATGATTGAGTCCTTTAACCCTCTGCTGGTGCGCTGGTACCGCAAAAACCGCCCTGACGTCGTGCGTGGACAGCTGTTCTGCAATCTCTTGAAGGAAAAGAAGGGCAATAAGCTGTTTTATTTTCTGATCACGGTGCTGGCCACCAACGTGCTGGCTAAGCCGCATTTTCTGGCTTACGGACAGGAAAGCGTGCATAATCTGTCTTTTATGATCTGCAAATACCTGTACCGTGCGCCTGCATTTGTCTGGACGGTGCGCAAGCCTGAGCAGATTCCTGCCGCAAAGCGCGGTGAGGGCATCATTTTTGAAGGGTTTATTCCAAAGAAATAAGGTGAAGATATGAATCAAAACGTTCGTCCCGATTATCAAAAGCTGAATACCGAGGCAAGAAACCCTCGTACCATGCAGATCGACCGTCTGCCCACGCTTGACATGGTGCGCTTGATGGCAGAGGAGAACCGCGTGGTTGAGGATGCCGTGGCTGCAGAGGCCGAGCATATTGCAAAAGCAATTGATCTGATCGCTGCTGCCCTTGATGCAGGCGGCCACTTGATCTACGTGGGCGCGGGAACGTCCGGCCGCCTTGGCGTGCTGGATGCTTCGGAGTGTCCCCCCACCTTTGGTGTGGATTATGAGCTGGTGCGCGGCATTATCGCAGGCGGTGAGAGCGCCATGTTCCGTGCCTCCGAGGGGGCTGAGGACAATGAGGCGCAGGGCAGAGCCGATCTGATCGCAGACGGTGTGCAAGCGGGCGACGTGGTGGTTGGCCTTTCCGCATCGGGCGGTGCGCCTTACGTGCTGGGTGCGCTTGCGCAGGCTGCCGAATTGGGCGCTGTGCCGATCGGTGTGACCTGTAATCCACAGAGCCGCATGCATCCGATCTGCCACGTGACCATTGCGCCCGTCGTGGGAGCGGAGGTCATTACAGGCTCGTCGCGCCTAAAGGCGGGAACTGCGCAAAAGCTGGTGCTGAATATGCTCTCAACGGGGGCTATGATCAAGACAGGTAAGGTCATGGGCAATCTGATGGTCAACGTGCGTCCCACTAACCAAAAGCTGAGATTGCGCTGCTTGCGCATCATTCGTGAGCTGACCGGATGCGACGCTGCATGTGCCGAGCAGGCATTGGACGCGTGTGACGGTGAGATCAGAAAAGCGGTTTCTTATATTGAGAAAAATGCACAGAACACTTGACAAGCAAGGAAAATGGGTTTATAATATAGGCAAGTTCATCGGGAAAGGAGAAAATATCATGAAGCAAACACGATTTTATTGCGGTTATTTTCTCGGATTTCGGGTGTTCTTGACCGCGTAAGTTTGATTTTTCCGAATTTTTACCGCAGAATGCCCGAGGGGCATTCTGCGTTTTTCATTCGCAGATGCTTGACGTGTCTGCGATATTTTTTTGAAAGGAGTCCTGTATATGGACAAGCTGCAAAAGGCAAGACAGACCATTGGCGAGACAGATGCCGAGATCGCGAAGCTGTTTTGTAAAAGAATGGAGGCGGCAAAGGCGGTTGCCGAATACAAAAAGGAGAGGGGATTGCCCATCCTGGATCAGCGGCGCGAGGATGAGCTGATCGCCAAAAACAGCGCTATGGTGGAGGATCCCGAGTGGCGCGAATACTACGTGAACTTCCTGAAATATACCATGAAGCTGTCGCGCGATTATCAGCAAAGGCTGAATAACGGGATCCGCGTAGCATATGGTGGTGTACCGGGAGCATTTGCCTCCGAGGCTGCCGAAATGCTGTATCCGGGCGGAGAATACGTGTCGTGTGCCGATTTTCTTGCCGCTTACCGTGCGGTTGAGGCAGGGGAGTGCGACGTAGCGGTACTGCCTATTGAAAACAGCTATGCCGGTGAGGTCGGGCAGGTCATGGATCTGATGTTTTCGGGCTCACTGTATATCAATCGCACGTGCGATCTTGCCGTGACGCAGAATTTACTTGTGCTGCCCGGAACCAAGCCCGAAGACATCCGTGAGGTGGTCAGCCATCCGCAGGCGCTGTCGCAATGTGAAGGGTATCTGGATGAGCATGGGATTGACATTCGCACACCCTATTCCAATACCGCGCTTGCTGCCAAATTTGTTGCAGAGCTCGGCAAGAAGCACGTGGCAGCGATTGGCAGTGTGCAGGCTGCACAGCTTTACGGCCTTGAGGTGCTGGAGCACAGTATCAACCAAAGCGCAGGCAATACCACGCGCTTTGCCTGCTTCTCCCGTGTCGAAAGCCAACCCACGGGCAGGCCGGACGACAATTTTATTCTGGTATTTACGGTCAAGCACCAGGCAGGTGCGCTGGCGCAGGCCATCAACATCATCGGTGCGTACGGCTATAACATGAAAAATCTGCACTCCCGTCCCATGAAGGATCTTGCGTGGAATTATTACTTCTACGTGGAATGCGAGGGAGATATCAGATGCGAAAACGGAAAACAAATGATGCGAGCACTTGGCCCTATGTGCGATAAGCTCAAGCTTGTCGGCTCGTACAACGTAAAATAACAAAACCAAAGGAGACCACAGACCATGAGCATGAATTTCAAAAGAAAGCTTCCCATTCCGCAGGACATCAAGCAGATGTACCCCTTAACCGACGAGCTGGCAGCAGTGAAGGCAAATAAGGATTCCGAGATCAAGAGCATATTTTAGGGTAAGAGCGATAAGCTTCTGCTGGTTATCGGCCCTTGCTCCGCGGATACGGAAGCCCCCGTGCTTGACTATATCAGCCGCTTGGCACGTGTGCAGGAGCAGGTTGCCGAAAAGATATTGATCATCCCTCGTGTGTATACCAACAAGCCCAGAACCGTGGGTGACGGATATAAGGGCATGCTGCATCAGCCCGATCCCAACGTAGCCCCCGATATGCTCAAGGGCATCATTGCCATCCGCTCGTTGCATATCAAGGTGCTGGAGGAGACCGGCCTTTCCACCGCAGACGAAATGCTGTATCCCGAAAACCACCGCTATCTGTCCGATCTGCTTTCCTACGTGGCAGTCGGCGCGCGCAGCGTGGAGAACCAACAGCACAGATTGGTGGCAAGCGGTCTAGACATTCCCGTCGGCATGAAGAACCCCACCAGCGGTGATATTTCGGTTATGATGAACTCGATCACGGCAGCGCAGCACTCCCACACCTTCCTGTATCGTGGTTGGGAAGTTGTCAGTGAGGGCAACCCTTATGCACATGCCATTTTGCGCGGCTACGTCAACAAGCACGGTCAGTCCTTGCCCAACTATCATTATGAGGATCTGGAGCATTTGTACGAAGAGTATGCAAAGAGAGATCTGCAGCTGCCTGCGGTTGTGGTGGATACCAACCATGCAAACTCGGGCAAGAAGTGGGCAGAGCAGGTCAGAATAGCCAAGGAGATCCTGCATTCCTGCCGCCATTCGGATCACATCAAGGGCCTTGTCAAGGGTTTGATGATCGAGAGCTACATCGAGGACGGCGCACAGAAGATCGGCGACGGCTGCTACGGTAAATCCATCACCGACCCCTGCCTTGGCTGGGCTAAGACAGAAAAGCTGATTCTGGATATGGCAGATCAGCTGTGATGGAAATGAATAATGAATGATGAATAATGAATAATTATGGTTGAAATCGGTTGCTTGCAACCGATTTCTTCTTTATTGAATTTGAAATAGACAACAGAAACAAATGAAGCTTTCAGTTTGTGAAAAAATAAAAAACAGAAAAGAGCTGATGAAACGGCTCTTTTCTACCACAATTATTCATTATTCACTATTCATCATTCATTTTTCATTTTCATCATTCCGTCACCGCTGCGTCGGGGAGATTCTCAATCAGACACCCTTCATCGATGGTGGTGATGCCGTCGCAGTTGATGCTGTTGCCGCCTGCGTAGGTGGTAACGGATGCGCCGGTGGTAATGGTAATGAGCTGCGTTGCCTGCAGGCCGTCGTCGTCACAGTAAACGGTAACCTTTGCGTTCTCGGTGACGGTCACGTAGCCCTTGCCCTCGTCCAGCGAGTCGGCCTTGATCGCGTCCTCTGCGCCCTGCACAAGCACCTCTGCGTCGCCCTTGATGGTCACGCTGTCGTTGCCCTTGAGTGCGTTGTTGACTGCGTTGACGGTCAGCTTGACGTTGTTGATGGACAGGTCGTTCTTACAGCCGATACCGTTGTTGTAGTTGCCGTTGACGATCAGCGTGCCGTGTCCCTTGATCGAAAGGTCATCCGAAGAGTAGATGCAAGCGTTGGGCTTGGTTTCAGCCGCGTTGGGGAACACGTAGGTAGAAGCGTCGGTCAGCGTGTTGGTAGTGCCGGTCTTGACCTCCAGGTATACCTTGTCTGCGCTCTTTACCCAGATGACGGCAGAGGAGGAGTTGGAGCCTGTGAAGTTGTTGAGAATCAGTGTCACACGGTCAGCCTTGGTCACTTCAACAATGATTTGGCCGTTTTCCAACGTGCCGGAAATGTCATAGGTGCCGGGCTTGATAATGGTCAGCGCAGAGCCTTCAACCTTGACGGTGGAGGAATCGCTGGTGGTGTAAGAAGTGCCGCTGAATTCGATATAGCAGTCGATCAGGCCTTCAACCGCAGAGGACTCACCGTCACCGGGAGTCTGCTGGCCACCTGAGTTGTTGGTGCTGCCGGGATCGGTTTCTCCGGAGCAAGCGGCCAGATAAAGGCAAGAGAGCAGCAGAGCGGCTGCGAGAATGCATATAAGAATTTTTTTCATCATAGTTGATCTCCTTTCGGGGAAGTAACTGTTGTTTATTCAGTATACAATGTGATTGTGACCAAATATTGACCATTTCAAGAACTTTTTTACATTGCAGTACGATTTTGCATAAAATGCGAAAAAATCTGCATTATTTACCAAAACAGGGGAATCTGCGCCGGCAAATTCCCCTATTTAATTTACATTATTGATCCGCAGTATCCGATTCCTGCTGTTGTTGCTCTGCAGCGGACTTGGAAAGGGAAACGCAGATAATGATGCCGCCCTCGTTATCACCGGACATGGTGTAGGTGAAGTTGGTGGGAACCTGAACGGTCGCCATATCACCGGGGCATGCGGTGTAGTAGATCAGCCATTTCTGGCCGTTGGCATCGGTGACCGCGAGGGGCTTGTCCACCGAATATGACTTGATCTGTGCTACGAACTCTTCCAGACACAGGTTGTTCTCATGCATATACATAGCAGGACCATAGCCAACGTAGTGGAAACAATTTGTATAATCTGAAATAGCGGTGATGGTTTCCTTGTCCTGGGGGTAACGTACGATCAAGCCGTACTTGTAAGCATTTTCTGACAGCCAATTGTAGGTTTCATTGCTGCTTAAAGGTAATGTGACATTTTCATTATCAAGAATTTTTAGCGCAATGCTATAACCTGTATGGTGGTCAGATTTACCAGGGGTGACTGCAGAAGGGCTTATAAGGGCCAAGTCTTCTTGATCCTTCAAGCTTCTATAAGCAGAGGTAATGCATGCAAACGTTTCTCCGGTTTCCTTGTTGAAAGCCGTCAGCCATTCATGCATTGCCGAAAGTGCAACACCATCTAACATATACGTTGTGTAACTTGTTTTATAGGCTGCAGTTTTTCCTTCGGGAGTATGCGAAGTGCGATATCCCCAAATGTTGAGCAAATTCGTTTCTGCCGCGGCGGGGAACTTATATTCGTGTGTGCTGTTGACCAGCGCCAAGGGGCCGTACAGCGTCTGATTCTTGTCTACGGTGACTTCCGTATACTGAACGTCGTCGGGGTTGCCGTTGTCAAAGCCGCCTGCCAGTGCCAGCACGATCTTGGTGCCGATGATGGTCATGAATACGACTAAGAGCAGAGCAATGACGATGCAGATCAGAATGACGACCAGCTTTTGCTGCTGCTGACGGTTGTCACGCTTGACAGTGCCATTGGAGTAATTGCGAGGGGCTCTTTGATTGTCCATGAAAAACTCCTTTCTTGTATGCTTGCTGTGAATTGAAAATTACTTAGCGTCTCTGATCGAGAAGTCCATGCGGCCCTTCTTGTCAAGGCCCAGATACTTCACCTTAACCTCGGAGCCAACGTCGATGCCGGCATCGGTCACCTTGTTGATTCTCTTATCGCAGATCTTGGAGATGTGAACCATGCCGTCCTTGCCGGGAGCATACTCAACGAAGCATCCGATATCCTCATTGGGCTTATCCTTGCTTGCCAGGATCTTAACGACGGTTGCGTTGTAGATGCAGCCAACCTCAGGCTCAAATACGATCGCAGCGATCGCGGCCTGAGCAGCTGCTGCCTGGTCGCCGTTGATGGCAGCGATACGGATGGTGCCGTCATCGTCGATGTCGATCTTCGCACCGGTATCGGCAACGATCTTCTGAATGGTAGCGCCGCCCTTACCGATGACTTCGCGGATCTTATCGGGATCGATGTGCATGGTGGTCATCTTGGGAGCGTACTTGGAAACCTCAGCTCTGGGAGCGGGAATTGCCTTGAGCAGTACGTTATCGATGATATATTCTCTGCCGGCACGGGTCTGTTCGAATGCCTGCTTGATGATCTCGGGAGTCAGACCGTCGATCTTGAGGTCCATCTGAATGGAGGTGATACCCTTGTGTGTACCTGCAACCTTGAAGTCCATGTCGCCGTAGAAGTCCTCAAGACCCTGAATGTCGATCATGGTATCCCAAGAGCCGTCCTCAGCAGTGATCAGACCGCAGGAGATACCTGCAACGGGAGCCTTGATCGGAACGCCTGCATCCATCAGTGCAAGAGTGGAGCCGCAGACGGAGCCCTGAGAGGTCGAACCGTTGGAGGAAACGACGTCGGAAACCAGTCTGATTGCATAGGGGAATTCCTCCTCGGAGGGGAGAACGGGAACGAGAGAACGCTCAGCCAGTGCGCCGTGACCAATCTCACGACGGCCGGGAGAACGAACAGCCTTAGCTTCGCCTGTGGAGAAGCCGGGCATGTTGTAGTGGTGCATATATCTCTTGGAGGTCTCGGGATCAATGCCGTCCAGCATCTGAGCCTCGGAGAGCGTGCCAAGGGTTGCAATGGTCATAACCTGGGTCTGACCTCTGGTGAACAGGCCCGAACCGTGAGTGCGGGGCAGTACGCCAACCTCTGCACCGAGAGGACGGATCTGATTCATGCTTCTGCCGTCAACTCTCTTCTTGTCAACCAGCAGCCAGCGGCGAACGATCTTCTTCTGGATCTTGTAAACCAGCTCGTCCATCATGCCGGAGATTTCGGGATACTCCTCGGAGAACTGCTCAAGGATTGCATCCTTGACGGGAACCATGCGTGCGTCGCGAACCGTCTTGTCGTCGGTGTCGAGTGCGAACATCACGTCCTTTTCGCAGAAAGCGAATACCTTGTCAAACATATCGTGGTCAAGCTCGCAGGAGGGGTACTCGAACTTGGGCTTACCAACCTCGTCGATGATAGCGTTGATAAAGCCGAGCAGCTCCTTGATCTCCTTGTGAGCATACATGATCGCGTCGTAAACAACGTCATCTGCAACCTGGTTAGCGCCTGCCTCGATCATAACGACCTTGTTCATGGAGGCTGCAACGGTCAGCTGCATCTCGCTCTTCTTCTGCTGCTCGTAGGTGGGGTTGAGTACGAACTCACCGTCAACCAAGCCTACCCATGCGCCGCCGATGGGGCCGTTCCACGGAATATCGGAAATAGCAAGAGCGGTGGAGGCACCGATCATAGCGGTGACTTCGGGAGCGCAGTCGGGGTCAACCGACATAACGGTCAGAGTCAGAGCTACGTCGTTACGCAGATCCTTGGGGAACAGGGGACGGATGGGGCGGTCGATGACGCGGCTGGTCAGAACTGCCTTTTCGGAGGGCTTACCCTCTCTCTTGAGGTAACCGCCGGGGATCTTGCCTGCAGCGTACATTCTTTCGTCAAAGTCGACGGAAAGGGGCAGGAAATCGATGCCGTCGCGGGGCTTTTCGGAAGCGGTTGCGCAGCACAGCACAACGGTATCGCCGTAACGGCAGAGAACAGAGCCGTTCGCAAGTCCTGCAACCTTACCGGTTTCAATGACCAGAGGTCTGCCTGCAAGGGTATAGTGGAATACTCTGTGGTTCTTGAAATTCATTTCGGAACTGATAATTGCGGGTGAATTCATTTCTTCTTTTCTCCTATTCATGTAAATATTTTGAGCTCCCGCACAGGTTTTAGCACTTAAACCCGGGCTTGTCCGACCGTGTGACAAGCACGCGTTTAAGTTCTAAATCCGTGCGAGGCGATGCTTTTTGGCAAAAAAACAGTTGGGAGCGGAAGCGGCAGAGAAATCCGCCGCTTTCCACTCCCGCAGTAATTACTTTCTGATGTTCAGCTTCTTGATGATCGCACGGTAGCGCTCAATGTCAACCTTCTGCAGATAACCCAGCAGGTTTCTTCTGTGGCCGACCATCTTGGACAGGCCGCGACGGCTGTGGTTGTCGTGATGGTTGCTCTTGAGGTGCTCGGTCAGATTGTTGATGCGGTAGGTCAGAATGGCGATCTGAACCTCGGGAGAACCTGTGTCACCCTCGTGGATCGCATACTGCTCGATGATTGCCTGTTTTTCTTGAGTGGTCATGATGTTTTTCACCTTTCAAAATATAAATTTTTGCAGTTCGCGTGTCCCACAGAGATCGGTGGGTGAAAGTGCCGTCATATCGGCCGTTTGTCCGAAGACCGTGAGAACGCCATGCATAACAAATTATACCACATTCCGTTTGATTTGTAAAGGGGTTGGCGTAAAAAAATATTATCGGTTATGAAAAAATCTCATCTATTATTATTGATCCTGTTGTGAAAAATGCTAAAGGAAACGCCCTTTTTGTCGGACCTTGTCAGCCCGAGCAATCCGGCTATGACCAAAAAAGCACCAAACAGCTTGCGTAAAAGCGCTGCGGGCAGCACGGCCGCAAGGGAAGAGCCAAGCAACGCGCCGGGAATGCCGGAAACGATCAGCAAAATGCACAAGGGCGCCTGCAGCTGTCTGTGTGATAAGTGCGCAAGCATCGAAGCTCCCGCCGAGAACAGAAAAAAGACCAGATTGATGCCCTGCGCCTGCAGCTGCGGTACTTGTCCCAGCAGCGTCAGGTAGATGACCAGAAGCCCTCCGCTGCCCACGCCAAGGCCTGAGAGCAGGGCTATACAAAATGATGCGATCACATCAAGCCATATCATAAAAATCCATCTCCTTTCAACGTAATATCATGATCGCGCCCGACACCACCAAGAGGATTGCGAATATCCGCTTGAGAGCTGCAGACGAAATGCGCTGTAGCAAAAGGCCGCCCGTAAGGCCGCCCACAGCTGCAGGCAGCACGAAACGGGTAAGATCGGCAGGGGGAGCGTTTCCGTTTCGGATATATAAGAGCGTGGAGATCAGTGTTAAAGCGATGGTTACGGTAAGGGCATTGGCAAAGATATCGCGCTTGTCGGGCAGGGCATGCTTGCACAAATGCGAAAGCGCAAGCACCAGAATGATGCCCCCGCCGGCACCGAGTAAGCCGTTGATCACGCCTGCAGCAAGACCGCAGACGATCAATGCGGCAAAGCGTGAGGTGCGATGCACGTCGGTCATAATTCTTCTCCTTTTTTTATGCAAATCTATGTTCGGTACTTGCAATTTTGATTGGATAATGTTATAATTAATATAACTGTAACCTGTTAGTCGAGCGTTGCATTGATGGGATTATGATCCAGTATGCTGCGCTTGGCTGATATCATACCATGTAATTTCTGAGAAAGATGAGGATATACAAGAATGGCAACCCAAAAAAGGACTGCTTCGGACAGTGCAGTCCAAACAAAGAGTGCATCTAGCAAGAGTACGGCCAAAAAGAAAACGGCAAGCAAGAAAAAGGGCGGAACGAGTGTCAGCGCTGCACAGAGAAAAAAGAATCTTGAACGTGTAGCAAAGGCAAATAAGCGCAAGAATAAGATATCACAATTCGTACCGTTCGTGCTGTTTGCATTTGCATTGATATTGTTGGTACTGTTAGTGCTCAATCTGTTTGATAACGGCTTGGAAGGTGTCATAGGCGAATTCATTTGCCGCAATTTGCTGTTCGGTTTGTTTGGACATGCATCGTACCTGTTCCCGGTGCTGCTTGTGATCTTTGGCATCTTCTGGTTCAAGACAGCCGATGGGGTCACCAAGGCTATCAAGGCGATCTTATCCGTGATGATCGTTGCGTTTGTGGCAGCCATGGTACATATTATGATTTGCGGCACGGATATTGCCGATATGGATACCAACCTGGTCAAGCTGTTTACCGACAGTGCAAATCTGGAGGCGGGCGGTCTTTTGGGCGGATATCTCGGCTGGGTGTTCTGCTGGGCGTTTGGTTGGGTGTCCTATCTCATTTTGCCCTTCTGTCTGATCATTCTGTTCTTTGTTCTTTTGGAGATCACTCCCGTACAGGTCTGGAATAAGTTCAAGGCTGCGAGTGCAAGGCGTGCCGAGCGTGCGCGTCTGGCAGCAGAGGAGTATGACGACGAGGACGATTACGAGGATGATTACGAGGACGAAGAACCGGAAGAGATTCCCGTGCCCGTCAAAAAGAATAAGAAAAAGGTGCAAAAGGAGCAGCCCGATGACGACGGCTATCGCGTTGATCCCGAAACGGGTGAGCTGATCGAGATAGGCAAAAAGCCTGCACGTAAGAGCAAGAAGGCCCGCAAGGCGCAAGAGGACGATGACGACGATATCGGATTTACACCGCTTAAGCTGACCGACGATGAGATCGCTCTGAAGGATGATGATTCGAAGATACAGAAGCCCGAGCAGGAGTTGGTTGCTGAGCCCAAGCCCGAGCCCGAACCCGAGCCCGAACCCGAGGAGGAGCCCATTGATCCCGGAGCTCCCATGGAGGAGATCGAGGTTGATCTGGACGACGGATTCGAGCAGCCTGCTCCCCGTACCCACTCTCGCAAGGCAAAGAAGGCTGAGCCCGAGCCCGAGCCCGAGGAAGAGCCTGAGGATATGCTTGACGAGCTGCTGATGGATGAGGGCGATGCCCCTGGTTCCGAGCTTGCCGGGACTGAAGACGTGTACGTTTTCCCCACCACCGATATGCTGGCGGCAGGAAATGCTTCTTACCATACAAGCGAGGAAGAGGTCGCAGCCAATACCGAGGTGCTGCGCCAGACCTTGGAGGATTTCCACATCCGTGTCAAGGAGGTCACCTGCTCCACGGGTCCTACCGTTACGCGTTATGAGATCAAGCCCGAGGCGGGCGTGCGCGTGCGTGCCATTGCAAACCTTGTTGACGATATCGCGCTCGGACTTGCAAAATCGGGCGTGCGTATCGAAGCACCCATTCCCGGTAAGGCTGCCGTCGGTATTGAGGTGCCTAACGATAAGCCCGCAACCGTTTATTTGCGCAATCTTTTGGAAAGTCCCGAGTTTGTCAACCACAAGAGTAAGGTAGCCGTCTGCCTTGGCGCGGACGTTTCGGGTAAGCCCGTCGTATTTGATATCGAAAAAATGCCCCACCTTCTGGTTGCGGGTGCAACCGGTATGGGTAAGTCGGTATGTATCAACTGCCTTGTCATGTCGCTGCTTTATAAGGCAAGACCCGATGAGGTCAAGCTGATCATGGTTGACCCCAAGAAGGTAGAATTTACCATGTACCGCGATATTCCGCATCTGTACTGTCCCATCGTCAGCGATCCCAAGAAGGCTGCAGGCGCTTTGGCCAGTGCGGTTGCCGAGATGGAACGCCGCTTCTCCTTGATCGAGGAGGTTGGTGTGCGTAACATTACCGGCTATAACGAGATCACCAAGGATGATCCCGAAAAGGAATATCTGCCCAGAATCGTCATCATCATCGACGAGCTCGCCGACTTGATGATGACTGCTCCCGACGACGTTGAAACCTGCATCTGCCGCCTTGCACAGAAGGCAAGAGCAGCGGGTATCCATATCATCATCGGTACGCAGCGTCCCTCCGTTGACGTTGTAACCGGTCTGATCAAGGCCAACATTCCTTCCCGTATCGCATTTACCGTGTCCTCGCAGGTTGACTCGCGTACCATCATCGACGTGGGCGGCGCGGAAAAGCTCATCGGACGAGGCGATATGCTGTACGCCCCCGTTGGCTCCGCAAAGCCGCAGCGTGTACAGGGCGCGTTCGTTGCGGACGGAGAGGTTGAGCGCGTGGTCAATTTTGTCAAGACGCAGAACGGTGCTGCCAAGTATAACGATAGCTTCACCCAGCAGATCGAGGAAGAGGCAGGCAAGGTTGGCGCTTCGGGCAAGAAGGGCGGCGGTGCTGACGGTGACCTTGGCGGCGGTGACGGTGAAGACGAAAAGCTGTGGGAGGCTGTTGAGGTGGTCGTAACCGAAGGCAAGGCTTCCACGTCCATGCTGCAGCGTTACCTCAAGGTTGGCTACGGCAGAGCGGCAGGACTTTTGGACCGCATGGAGGAGCTTGGCTTTATTTCGGCACAGGATGGCAATAAGCCGCGCCGTGTGCTGGTCACCAAGCAGGATCTTGACGAGCTTCGCATGAACGGCAAGGCCGATTAATCCACGGAGGTATTTATGTATCCGTATATTATCATTGATCTTGGCGAGAATTTCCGACTGGGAATGTACGATATCTGTCTTATGGTCGGAATCTTGACTTGCCTTGTGTTGTACCGCGTGTTTGCGGACAAACAGAAATTCAAAGCAAAAATTCAGAACTTTGCGCTGTTCGTAGGGCTTTTCGCCATTGGCGGCGGCTACTACGCAGCAGCTCTTGTACAAACCTTTTATAACTGGAAAGCCGCACTCGGAGCAAATCCCGATGCAAAATTCTGGGACTTCTGGGGCACGGGTGCCACCTTCTACGGTGGCCTTGTGGGCGGTGTACTGATTTTTTTGATCGGCTATTTCGGCATTGGTGCCTTGCTGTTCAAAAAGCAGGAGAACATTCACCACTTTTTCCCCATTGCCAATATCGCAGGTGCGGTCATCCCCTTGGCACACGGCCTTGGCAGAATCGGCTGTCTGATGGCGGGCTGCTGCCACGGCACGGTCTGTGCCGAAAAGCAATGGTACACGTTTACCTTTTACAATTTGTATACCGACGGCTCTGTCAAAGAATTTTATGCAGTGCCGGTGCAGCTGCTTGAGGCACTGTTCTTGTTTGCGCTCGCTGCCGTATTGCTGTGGCGCGTGATCAAGGACAAGCACTATAATCTGTCCATTTATACCATTTGCTATGGCATCTGGAGATTCTTTGCCGAGTATCTGCGTGCGGATTCACGCGGAGAGGGCATTATCCCGTTCCTCTCTCCCTCGCAGCAAACCGCTCTTTTGCTCATTGCGGTGGGAATCGGTGTCATTTTTGCGGAAAAGTACGTCCGAAAATATACAGCCAAGGTTACGGCTGCCGAGCAAAGTCCCGAGCAGTCAACGGAGGAGTCCACATGAGCCATATGAGCAAGCAGAAGTTAAACCGTAGGACTTGCATCGTGATCCTGATCGTCTGCGTGGCTTTGGTCGGTGTGTATAAGCTGTTATTTGCAAACACGCTGGCGGACAGCGAGCTGATGAAATCGCTGATCTCAAACGACCTCTACCGCAAGCCCATTCTTGATACGCTGGTCATGGACGGGCTTGGCAGTGTAGTGTTCGTGTGCATGAGCATATACATGGGCTATCGCGTGCTTGATCCTTTGCGAAAGCCTGTCGGAAAGTCGCTTTTGTTCCTTTTGCCCGCACTGGCAGTGGCTGTTAACAACTTTCCGCTGATCGGGCTCTTCACCGGCAATGCTTACGTGACCGATCCGATAGGCGGTGTGCTGATTCTGATCGCATACTGTATTGCCATTGGCATGTTTGAGGAATTTGCCTTCCGCGGACTGTTTTATCTCATGATCCTGGACGGCAGACGAAGCAGCACAAAGCAGATCTTTTGGACGACTGCCATCAGCAGCGCGGTGTTCGGCCTTGTGCACTTGGTCAATATCGCCATTGGCGCAAGCCCCGGAGCGACGCTTTTGCAGGTAGGGTATTCCTTCCTGATCGGTGCTATGTGCTCGATCGTACTGCTCAAGACCGCCAACATCTGGTATTGTGTGCTGCTGCACACGGTATATGACATTGGCGGCACGATCCTGTATCTGGGAGGCGGCAAGCGTTGGGATGCAGCCACGGTCATCATAACCGCTGTGCTTGGCGTTGCGGTTGCCGTATTCATGCTGATCACGTTGCTGCGCGTAAAGCCTGAGGAGATCGAAAGGTTGTTTCCGGAAAAAAGTGTACCGGCGGAACAGACAGGAAAAAACGAATAAAATCTCAACACAGGGTTAGAATAAAACGAATAAAATCTCAACACAGGGTTAGAATAAAACGAATCGGGCTGAGCCATTAGCTTTTTGAAAAGCTCTTGGCTCAGCCCGGTTTTTATTTGGGGAAGATGCAAGGTTGGTTTGTTACTTCTACGGTTGGTTTGGTTCTCTGGTCAGTTTCTTGGCCCAGGTAAAGCTGTTGCATTTGATAGCCGCGGCTGCGCATTTGAAGATCTGGTCGCTGTTCAGGCAGAAAAGCACGACGGTGGGATCCCAATTGAACACAAACGCGCCCAGGAAGGACACGGGCAGTACGATGCCCCAGATGCTGATCAGGTCGTTGATAAACACAAACTTGGAGTCACCGCCGCCGCGCACGATGCCGATGTTAACGGGCATCTGATACGCTGTGCCCATACCCGTGATACACAGCACCAGCAAAAAGTTCCTGGCCATGGCGTAGGTCTCGGGGGTAAGGTCGTAGAATTTGAGAATAAACGAACGGATGATGAATAGCGTCACACCGGTGATCAGGCTGATGCACAGAAAGATGACTTGAAAGGTCTTCACGTATTCGCGCAGTTTTTTCAAGTCACCCTGTCCCACGGTTTTGCCCACGATGATAGCGGTGGCGGATGCTGCACCCACAGCCATGACCTTGAGCATCTGGAACAGCGTGCTGGCAATCGAGTTGGCGGCAATGGCGCTGTCGCTCATATTGCCGAGAATCACGTTTTGCAAGGCGACCGAGCTGCCGAAAATGAACGAAACCATGACGAAATACAGGCAATGCTTGAAATAATCGCGGAACAGAGAAAGATCGTTTTTCACGATATCCTCTTTTTTGACCTGTAAGCGTTTATCGATACAAATGTAATAAACCAGAATGATGCAAAGCTCCAGCGCGCGCGCAATGAGTGTGCCGATGGCTGCACCGCGCACGCCCATTTCGGGCGCACCGAGATTGCCTTCGATGAGCAGATAGTTGATCGAGCAGTTGGTAAGCAGCGCAATGGCTGAGACCACGGTGGAAATGCGCACGATCTCCACGGTGCGAAGCAGCGAGAGCAGCGTGGAGCTGATACCGAACAGCAGATAAGTCCAGCGCACGATCGAGAGGTACTGCACACCTTGCTCCACGATGGCCGCAGAGTCGGAGAAAAGTCCCACGATCTGATAGGGGAAAAGGCTGGTCAGTGCAAACAGCAGCACGCCTAAGAACGCGCCGGCAAAGAGCGCTGCCTTGCCAAGCTGCTTGATGGGTGCGGTGCGTCCCTGTCCCCAATATTGACTCCCCATGGTCACCAGCGCGTCCCCGATGCCGATGGTGAGCTGCTGGAACAAAAATTGCAGGGAATTGACGGCCGCCACGCCGGATAGCGCAGTTTCGCTGTAGCCGCCGATCATTAAATTATCCGCTAAGTTGACGCTGAGCACAATCGCGTTTTGCAGCACGATCATAAAAAACAGCCGCCAAAAGGTGCGGTAGAAATTTTTATCCTTTGTCAGAAGCATACTTTGCCCCCTTGATGGTCATTTTCGGAAAATCCGACATTATTGTACCATATTTTTTAACTTTTGTAAAGTGAAACGCTTGGCAAGACTCAAAAATAAACAAAAGTTACAATATAAACAAAAACGAAAGTATCGGCTGCGTATAAGTGAAATATACTGCGTAGGAAGTACATAAAAAACAGATAAAATGGACGTTCGTTGTATCCACCGGTCTTTATAATCAAGCAAATCCTGCCAAAAACAGAATTATTTGTCGAAAAAGCCTTGCTTTTTGCAGATTCCTATGTTACAATAGTGACATATCTTTTTGAAATCGGAGGATGGATTTATGAAGTGTTCGTACTGTGATACCGAACTGACAGAAAATGAACTGACTTGCCCGAATTGCGGCAAATCCGTTAACGAAAACGAAGCTCCCGTGGCTGAAGAGAATGAGAGTAACTCGGCAGAGGTCGTTGCTCAAGAGAATCCCGGCAAGAAGTTGGGCATTGTAGCTATGATCCTCGGCATTGCTTCCGTTGCGCTGTTTCTGATAGGATTTTTGGGTTGCTGCTGTACCTATGGAATCAGTATCCTGATAACCGGTGTTATCGCACTGGCTGCGGCTGTTGTTGCATTGGTTCTGAGCATCAAGGCAAAATCCAAGTCCAAAGCAGCAGGTCAGAAGAATGCTTTTGCGATCGTAGGTCTCATTTGCTCTTTGTGTTCTATTGTGTTTGTCGTCGTTGTCAGCGTGGTTATTCTGGTACTTTTGCTGATTTACGGTGCTGCCATTTTTACGGAACTCGCAGCGTTGTTTGCTCTTGAGGGCATGTATTGATCAAACAGTAAAGAACACCTGACATGCGTGTCGGGTGTTCTTTGCGTATGAAGGCATTGATATTTTGTTTGGAGTCTGTCATGAAATCGTTTTTCAAAAAAGACTATAAAAAGATCATCATTCTGAGTGCGGACGTTTTGTGCTTGGTGGCTGCATTGATCTGCAAGCCTCTTAGTGCATTGATGCTGTCTACGGAGAAAACATGCGCATGGACCGTCTGGGGCGGGCAATGCCTGACCTGCGGCGGGACGCATTTTGTTAATGATCTGCTCTCCTTCCGTATCGGGCAAGCATTTATGGACAATCAGCTTTTATTTATTGCAGCACTGTATTTGTTCGTCACTCTGCTTTTTTTGAATTTACTGTGGCTGTTTGAGCTTCCTTTTGCAAAAAAAGCACTTAGGGTGATGTATAATATCCCTGTATTGATTCTGTTTGCCGTGGGCACGCTTGCGTTTCTGATCTTGCGCAATTTGTATGCCTTTGAGAATTTGTTTGAAATTTTGAAAAAGATCGGCAACTTGTTGGTTGAAAGATTTCCTGCATAAAATTTGTACGTTCAAGGATGGCGTGAAACGCCCTCTGTTTTTGACCGAGCAGAGCAGCAATACCACAGTACAAATTCTTTGATCGAAAGGAGAGCGTATGTCAATCGGATATATCTGTGAGATCGTGTTTGAAAACGAACTTCCCGCGCAGTCGTATCTGCACGCCTTGCCTGTGGTGCAGTATCTCAAAACGCAACCGCGCCTTTCGTTTGACACGGGTGTGACAATACTGGTTGGCGAGAATGGCACGGGAAAATCCACCTTGCTGGAGGCCATTGCGGTGGTGTGCGGATTTAATCCCGAGGGGGGCTCGCGCAATTTCAGATTTTCCACCAATGATACGCATTCTGCGCTGCACGAGAGCTTGCGCATCGTGCGCCGTGCCTATCCCAAGGACGGCTATTTTCTGCGCGCGGAAAGTCTTTACAACGTAGCCACCAATATAGAAGAGCTTGACAAGCAGCCCGCCTTTTCACCGCCGTTGGTGGAGCGCTACGGCGGCAGGTCGCTGCATCATCAGTCGCACGGAGAGAGCTTTCTCTCGCTTGTGCAGAATCGTTTGGGCGGCAACGGGCTTTATCTGTTTGACGAGCCGGAAGCCGCGCTCTCGCCCATGCGTCAGATGACGCTGCTTGCCGAGATCGACCGCTTGGTAAAAACCAACTCGCAGCTGATCATCGCTACCCACTCGCCCATTCTTATGGCGTATCCGGGGGCGCAGATTCTGGAGCTTTCGGAGCAGGGGATTCGCAAGGTGGACTACAAGCAAACCGAGCATTATCAGGTCACCAAGCGTTTTTTGGACAATCCCGAACGAATGCTGCGGTATTTGATGGAGGAATAAGAACAAAAATCAGCCCAAAGAAACCCAATCATAAGGAAGTTTACTTATGGCGTCAAACTTTGTACCGCAGGAAACGAAGATTTAACCCCGACAGATTCTGTCGGGGTTGGTTTTGTTCTGCTTGATAAATCGAATTTTACAATTCGATAGTTTTAGCATATTTTTCTAATATGTCATTAAGTTCCGCTTCGTTTTCATAAAAAACATCATCACACTGATTCAAAATTTCCTCTGAGTGTTCATCTTCTTTGTCTTTTAATACTAAATATGCGTTATATGCTTTCCGAAGGTTGTTTTTGTGTGTTACAGGGAGAATGGTTTCTAAAACAGAGATCTCATGTTGTATATTCATAGTGTTTTCAACATTGGTAAAATATTGATCATGTCCACCGTTATTTATCTCGCTCTGATATGTCATCAGTTGTGCATAAGGGGATTCTGCCTTTTCTTTGGTCCATAATTCCCACATTTTATTCCACTTGCATTGCTCTTCGGTTAATTCGACTTTCTTTTTCTTAAAGAAATCAAATAATCCCATTCTATCGCTCCTTTGCTAAATTCTTATTTATCGCCGGTTTCGCCTTTGTATTACAAAGGCGTCGGGCAAAGCCCTCCTATTCCTCTGTGCATAATTTTGCGTAGTACCAACGAATGGGGTTTTCATAAATGTATTTGCTCCTTGTTTCGTAATCCTCGCGATCACGAATGATATGCTCTATATATCCACGCTGAAAAATGTTATATCCAATTTCTTTATTACAAAACCGTTTGAATGTAGAAACAACATGCGGTAACATTTCGTTGGTAGGGGTCGGCGCCCTCGACGACCCGTCCCTCCGTGATGCATATTGATTGGGATAAAGAAAGATAATTACGTGTATGTGGTCTGGCATAATTACGTATCGGTCAATTTTCACACCTGGGATATTTTCGCTTGATAATAGATATTTTTCGGTCACTTGACCAATTTTCGTTAATAGTATTTGTGGTGTTAGAGGCGTTAACGGGTCGACAGTGGGCGCCGACCCCTACCGATGGTTTGATGATATCGGAGAGTATTCTTTTTCTGTCTTTGATGCATATTGTGATAAAATATGCACCTGCAGAACTATAATCATATTGCTTGAGCCGCAAATCTTTTCGTTTCGGCAGTTCTTTTTCTTTATCCATTTTTTATCACCCACACCATTATATCATGAAATCGGCAGAAAGAAAAGTCTTTCTGCCGAAATTATGAAATATCCTTATGAGGAGCCTCACAATGGGGCTGATTTTTGTTTTATCGTTATTGCTCCGGCAAGAGCGGTTGCACGAACAGCGCTCTGTAGGATTTGATGTTTGCAGTGCTCTCAACCTCAAAGATCTTGCCGCTGACGGGATCGTAAATCCGATACCCTGTGGCATTGGGGTAGGAAAGCGTGATATCCGCATCCAGCCCTGTTGCATTGGCAAGGAAAAAGAATTTGACACCGTCCTTTTCGTAAGGTGAAACGTAGATGGGATTAATGTCCGAATTCACCTGTAGGTCAACCGTGGTGGTGACAGCCATCAGTGCCTTGGTAGAAGTCTTGCACAAAAGCGAGGCGTGCTTGCTGCACAATGCCTCTAATTCCGCCTGATCCTTTTCCATAAAAGCTATTGAGGGCATTTCCTCTACGAAAATCACGTTGACACCGTTTTCGATCAGGGCGTCCAACACGCGCATGCTTTCAATGTCCATGACTGTTGCTGCGGGGACGATGATCGTGGTAAATGTGAACTTTCCTACCTGAAGGCCGTCTGCCGTCACAGTACCGCTTTGCATGGAATCGTCATCCAAAAAGACGTAGTCCAGCCCCTGTTTGCGAAGCCCCTTGGCCAACTTGCCAACCAGTTGATCGTTCTCCTTGGCTGATTTGTCTGCATGATAGAGATTTTGCGTTTCGGGTGCTTGGTAAGAGGCAGCGGCTGCATCAATGCTGTAATAGATGGCAACCTGCGTCAGATTTTGTGCGCCTACCGTCATAGAGCCCAAACGGCCAACGTACGTGTTGAAGGCTTGACCCGTGGCAGGATCGGTATTAGCTTGCCCATAATAGGAGGCAACCTGATTGCCGCCGTCAAAATAAGCCATGGTCATGGTACCCAATGCGTAATCCAGGTGGTTGGTGGCAAATTCATCGGGGGTGTGCACAGGGCAGATTTCAATAAATACGCGTTCTTTACCCTGAAGCCATGCAGGAGAGGATGCATATTTACCGCCTGTGGACATTTCGTCCAAGTAAGGGTCGGGGCGTACATTGAGAATGTCGAAGCCGGGGTAACCCATGTTCAAGGAGCATTTGATGTAGTCACCGTATACAGGTACGTGGTAGAACATCTGCTCTTCCAAGAGTAAATGGCCTGAGAGCTGCGTGCTGTGTGCCTTGCACCATTCCTGGATCTGTCCGAAGAAATTTTCGGATACCAAATCGCCTACGTGTGCATAAAACTGAGCTCGCACGCGCTGTGCCTCGGCACTCTCACCGCTGTAGATTAACGGGAGAAGAGGACGCGCATCATAGCCGTATTTGGCTTGGAACGTTTCAAAAATGTCGTAATCGTAAGGGATCACGGGGTCTTTTAAGCCATCGGGCACGATATGATGTCCAGCCAGCAACTGTGCTTCGTCATCGAAAACGGCTTCGATGACCTCGGAGAAGTTTTCGATCGACCCCTCATAGGTGTCGAAGGTGACCTCGATAAAGCGTGCGACCGCATCGCGGTTGAGAATGTTGGGATAGGAGGAATTCCACTCAAAATGGTAGCTGTAGCGAGCCACGCAGTAGACGTATGCGCGCCAATCGCCGTCTACACCGGTCACAGTGACTTTATTGCCCTCAATCTTGGGCTCAAAGGGGGTGTAGGTGTCACCCGTTTGCATCAGCGCGTATTCCAGCTGTACAAAGCCGTCGGGCAGGGCGGAGGTTTTCTCACTTTTTCCGCTACCTGTAAATTCCAGCTCCACAAGTCGTACGGCTGCATATTCGGGGTGATCCTTGACGGTCAGATCTCCTGCAGATCCGCTGGGATAGCCCTTCTCATCATACAGCCAGATGCGATAGCCTGCATCATGCATCGCTTGCACAAAGTCGTTGAACTGTGCCAAGGTATATTTGGATTGCAGATAAGCGGCATCCCAAACTGCGTTCGTAGCCATACCTCCAAATCCAAGCTCAGAGAAGGTTTCAACCTTGTCCCGGGCAGTTTTACCTGCCAGCAGGGCATAATCGTGGTCGATCTTGAGTGCGCGGTATTTGTTTTCAGGATCTTTGAAAGCTTGTTCTGTTATCATCATTTTATTCTGTGTTTGCGCATTCACGGTGGGTTGGTTTTCAGGGTCTTGCGGTGTGACGGTCTGCTGTCCTTGCAAAGAAGGATCGGCTAACAGGTAAAGCGAACCTCCCAGCAAAAGCACAAAACTAAGTGCGTAGCAGGTCACGGCAAGGATCAGCTTATTTGCTTGCTTCATTGCGTTTCCCCCTTATATAAGATACGGTCAGCGCAATGGCGCAGCCAAGCATTATGATACCGACTGCGATCATGGTGATCGTGATGATCAGGGTTTGCGTACCGATGCTGCCGGTTGGCTGCTCTGCATCGGTCACCTGCTCCTCGGGCGCAGCGGTCATTTGGGATTCCGGCTCAGCAGAGCTTTCGGGGGCTGCGGTGGGAGCTTCGGTCGTGGGTGTTTGCGTTACAGGCTCGGTGGTGGGGGCTTCGGTTGTCTGGGGAGCATACGGGGCTCCGTCAAAGTCAACAGGCTTCATGGAACAATCGTCCAGCAGCAGATCACGGAAGTTTTTGGTCTGATCTTCCTCTCCATCCATAGGGGAAACCAAATAAAACTCTGCTTCATCCAGCTCACCCTCCCAGGTGATGTACCTTGTAGCGGAGATGTAGGTCCACTCGGAGGTAACGGTCACCCAATCGGTGCTGAACCAATGCTTGGCTCCGCTTTCACAGTATACGCCGATAGCCACCATCAGATTGATTGGCTGTGCATCTGCGTCTTCCAGACGTACCCAAGCGGAAAATTCGTATTCGCCCGGGCCGTAATACTCCAAAGGGTCTGTGATATACTGCCTTGCAATATCGGTGGAGTGCTGGCGATTGGTGATGAGGAATGCACCGTTGCCCGTGTGGGCGGTTTCACAGTAGTCCACGGTAGCCATATAGTATTTTTGCCAATCCAGGGACATCTCTTCAAAGTCGCCGTTCTCCAGCATTTCATAATCGTCTTGTGCGTAAGCGGGCAGACAAAGAGCCCCAAGCAAGAACAGGGTACAGAATAAAAGTGAAAGCTTTTTCATGTGTAACCTCCATAGATATGTTATTTTCATTATAACATGTCTTGTATATTTTTGCAATAAGAAAATGCATTTTCTTGACACGGCCACCGTTAGCATGGTATAATATGTGCAGGATAAATCCTTGAAGGGAGAAATATATATGAATATTGTCAAGTTTGAAACCGCCAAGGCGGTATTTTATCCTTACACCCCCGAAGAATACGCACGCGTCATGCGCGAGGATGCGGTGGGACAGTATGGCTTTTATTATGCGTTGGATCTGTCCGAGTACTGCAGCGAGGACGGTGAACTGATGCTTTCGGGGATTACAGCGCGCCTGACTGCACGTAATTTTTACAGACTTTATATCAATGGTGAGATGATCATGCACGGGCCTGCGCGCACCGCGCACGGATATGCGCGCGTGGACGAGGTGGACGTGACGTGGTATCTTGAGCCGGGCATGAACCATATTGCCATTGAGGTGGTAGCGTATGGTCATCAGCATCCGATCTATAACCGCTATTCCAACGATTGCACCATGGAGGACGGGATGGTGATCGCGGAGCTTTGCTGCGATGGCCGCGTGCTTTGCGCCACGGGACGCGAGGATTGGCAGGTCTGTCATGTAAATGCTCGTGTACCCGTGTCCGAGCGCATTTCACACAGCCGCGAGTGCACCGAGATCTATTGCATGGATGATCAGTATTATCTGTGGAAGGTGGGAAAGAGCGCGTTCGTTCCTGCTGCGCTTGTTGGAAACGAGCCGGTTTATCTGTTGCATGAGGCACTGCAGCCCACGTTGGAGGAATCCTTTTTTGATGATCTGGTCGGCTTTGGTTCTTGTCATATAGATGCAAATAAGAAGATCGAACCTCTGTTTTACGAGCAGCATTCACCTGCGTATGAAGCGCTCTCCGAGCACCCGACCGCCGATTGCCGCAGAACGGTGGACACCGCTTTTGGCGGTGTTTGTGCCGAGTACGGTGACGAGGGACTGATGCTTTGGGGTGACGAGGGGATGTACGCCACGTTCGACGGCGGAGAGAGCCGCGTCGGATTTGTTCGCTTGGTGGTCAGCTGTGAGAAGGCAGGCGTGATCGACGTGGTACACAGCGAGCTGCTGGATACGGACGGCAGCATTCCGTATTATCATAACGTGGTCGCACGCTTGCACCTGCCCGCAGGGCTTACCGAATTCATTGCGTTTGAGCCTTGCCTCGTCAGATACGTAAAGCTGTATTTCCGCGGTACGGGAGCGGTGAGTGTGCATAGCCTTTCCGTGCTGGACTACGCGTATCCCGACGAGCATCGCACGAGCTTTTCCTGCTCGGATGAGAACATCAACCGTCTGTACGCAGCTGCCAAGAAAACGCTGCTGCTCAACACCTTGGATATCTTTATGGATTGCCCCGAGAGAGAGCGCGGCGGTTGGCTTTGCGACTCTCTGTGGACGGCTCGTGCCGCAGCATTGATGCTTTCCGATCCGCGTGTGGAGCGCGAGTTTATCGAAACTTTCCTCCTGACTCCCGCGGAGGGTATGTTCCATGGCTTTTTCCCCGAGGTTTATCCCGGGCTTAAGTCCGATTACCGCAGTATGACGGGTATCACCACCTGGTCGTTCTGGCTGGGCTGTGAAATTGCCGAGTATATCAGCCGCACGGGTGATATTGCCTTCCGTGATGAATATGCGCCCAGAGTTGAAGCGTTTGTGAGTGGTACGCGTGACTTTGTGGGCAAGAGCGGGCTTTTGGAAAATCTGCCATGGCTGTTTATTGACTGGTCGCAGTCCAACTGGGGTGAGAACAATCAGCCCGTATCCACCGCAGCCAACGCGCTTTATGCGTATATGCTTTGCCAACTGGGTAAGACGTTTGCAAGAGATGACTGGACGGCTGAGGGCGAGAATGTGCGCAAGATCCTGCGTGACGCTGTCATGGACGGCAGAGAGGCTTGTGACGTTGGGTACATTCCCGACAGCTTTGCCGTGGACGAAAACGGCGGGCTGCACAGCCGCGGAAAATACAGCGAGGCTGCTATGTATACCGCACTCTGGAGCGGTCTGTTTGCCAAGGGCGAAGCACCTATGCTTGAGCGTGCGGTCAAGCAAAAGATGGGGCCTGCGCCCGTGTATGCAAAGGATCCCATGGTGGGAACGAGTAATCTCTTTATCGGCCTTTGCATCAGGCTTGATATGCTGACGAGATTCGGTGCATACGACAAAATGTACGAGGATATGCTGGCTATTTATATGCCGCAGCTCAAGGAAGGCCCCGGTACGCTTTGGGAGAACGAAATGATCGATACTTCCTCGCGCTGCCATGGCTTTGCAGCCCATGTGGGCGTGCATTTGTTGCGCGACGTGCTGGGACTTGGCATTCCGTGCTTTGACGCACGCGGAGAAGGGGAAAAGCATATTGAAATTACACCGCATATTTGCGGCTTGCGCTGGGCAAGAGGTACGCACGAAACGCCCGACGGTCTTATTGCGCTGGAATGGAGATACGACGGTGAGCACTTTGCCTTGAGCGGCAGCCTGCCTGCGGGATATACGTATACGCTGAGCCTGCCAAGTGAGATCAGAGCGCTGGAAGCAGAGTGCGTCAAGGTCAATATCATCACGAGAGGGTAAAATAATTTTTCATTTTCACGGAACATTTTGGCATTTTCATCGTCTATATAAGGGACAGCATCTTCGGATGTTGTCCTTTTGCTTGTTTTCTTGCTTTTGAGTTGACAAAATGATGCGTTTGTGATATCATTAACTTATATATGCCAATAATAAGGTAAGAAAATGAAATCAATCTTGAAACGGATGTGAAATAAATGGAAAATACACAAAAAAAGCCCGTGTACAAGGGCTTTACGACAAAAGAAAAGATACTGCCCGTGATCATGCTTTCGCTGATCGCGCCCTTTATGGTGTGCTTTTTCGGACCGTTTGAAATATTCGGCAACAATATCGATCAGTTCAAGTTCACGCTGGGGGATTTCTGGCTGATTTGTATCTTGTTGGCTGCAGGAATCGCTGCCCTGATTTGCACGGTGCTGATGCTGTTGCGCGGTCGCGCCTTTGACGTGGCGTACGGACTTGTGTTCGGTATTTCGCTGCTGCTGTTTTTGCAGGGAAACTTTCTCTCTTTGGGAATGAACTCGTTGGCAGGGGACGGCGTAAGTGATGCGCTTGGCTTTGGGGAGATATTTTTGAACACAGCGATTTGGGTGATCGTGCTTGCTGGCAGCGTGACTGCCATGCTGCTGCTTGACCGCTTCCGCGATACCGTGAGATTGATCTCCATCGTGGTACTGATCGCGATCCTCGGTTCATCACTGATCTCGTTTGCTACCGTTTCGCTGACCACAAACGTGTTTGCATCAGAAAAGAGTATGCTGGGTTCCGTACAGGCAGGACAGGTGCTGACCGTGAAAAATCTGGATACGTTTGCTACGGACGAAAACGTGATCGTATTCATCGTGGACCGCTTTGACTATGAGTATTACGACGTTGCCAAGGAGAATTGTCCCGGGATCTTTGACGAGCTGGAAGGTTTTACCTACTTTGCCGATTACGTGACGCTGTATCCCAGAACCTTCCCGGGGGCTTTGCACGTATTGACCGGTGTGGAGACTGATTTCTCGCTCTCGCACGACGAATATATGACGGGTGCTTACAAGAACTCCGAGCATCTACACGCCATCAAGAACAACGGCTTTGACATCAACGTTTATACCGACGACTATTATTGCTACAAGGATGCGGCGGATCTGAGCGGATACGCGGAAAACACCTCGGGCAACGTATCCTATCGCATTGTACAGAGTGCTTCGCTGGCGTTTGATATGGTACGCCTTTCACTTTACCGCTATTTGCCCTTCTGCATGCAGGGGCTTGTCGGACAGATCAGCACGCCCACGTTTGATAAGTACGTTGAGTACGATATGGCAGAGGATCTGTACAGTACCGATATGCGTCAGGTCTACAATCACATGACCGAGGACGACTTCACCTTGCGTGATAGTGCCAAGGGATATTCCTTTATTCACATAGACGGATGCCATAAGGCAACGATTTACGACTCCGATTTCAATGAGCTTCCCGAGGGTGACCCCGAAAATCTTGGCTGGAATACCGAAAACGTGATGATTCAGAGCTTCAAGATCATTTCGCGTTATCTCTCCGAGATGAAGCGCATGGGCGTTTACGAAAACGCAACCATCATTATCACGGGTGACCATGCCAACATCCGTTCGGACAGCAAAGAGCCTTGGGATGCTTACGTGACTGCTTTGCTTGTCAAGCCCGCGGGCGTATCCGAGGGCGAGATCGTCAACAATTACGCGCAGCTTGACGTGGATAACGTGCTGGCAACCATCAAGGAAGCTTCGGGGATTGCTACCGATGAGCCTACCGTGTTTGAAGTGCCCGAAGGGCAGGAGCAGGTGCGCAGACTTATGTTCCAGCGTTCCTACAAGAATGAGAGCGGTAAGACCGTGTACGAAAACATTGAATACGAGATCCGCGGTAACGGCAAGGATTTTTCCAACTGGAAGATCAAGGAGCGCCGTGAGCTCGGCAAGAGCATTTACGACTAAAGGAGAAAGTTATGGACGCAATCATGTATTATATCTGTATCCCGCTCGGATATCTGATGAAATTATGCTGGATGCTGGTGGGCAATTATGGCGTCGCCATCATTTTGTTCACACTGGCAACCAAGCTGGTGCTGCTTCCGCTCTCTATCTGGATCCATAAAAATTCTATTCAGATGGTCAAGATCCAGCCCGAGCTCAATTTCCTTAAGGCCAATCACTACGGCGATATGGATACCATCGCCGATAAACAAGCCGAGCTTTACAAAAAGCATAAGTACAGACCTATGCTTTCTCTGGTTCCTTTGGCAGCGCAGATCGTGCTGCTTTTGGGTGTGGTGCAGATCATTTATCACCCGCTGGATTATCTGTTCGGCATCGATCCTGCCGTGATTTCCGAAATGGCGAGCACGCTGGGGCTTGATACCGAGATCTCTTCCTATCAGTTAACGCTGATCGAGCAGATCAAATCAGGCGCATTGGACGGCTTGTTTGATGCAGCAGTGCTGGATCCCGTCCGTTCCTTCAAGGGCAATTTCCTTGGCTTTAACCTTTCCACAGTTCCCAGCGAAGCGTGGGGAATCTATATTCTCATGCCTATCATTGCGGGGCTTTCGTCCTTTATCATGTGTCTGACGCAGAACTGGTCCAACGTGATCCAGCACGAGCAAAGCAAGCTCTCTCAGCACGGTTTGACCATTGTATCAGTCGGTATTTCGCTGTACCTCGGTATCGGTGTGCCTGCCGGTATTGCTTGGTATTGGGTAGCCAGCAACGTGTTCTCGATTTTGCAGATGTACGCGCTCAACGCGCTGATCAATCCCAAAAAGTACGTGGATTATGAAGCACTTGAAAAGAGCCGTGCCGCTTTAGCCGAGATCGAAGCACTTGAGGACAAGAAAAAAGATCCCAACTACAAGATCAACCGCGCAAGAGAGAAGAAGGATTTCAAGCGTTTCTTTTCGATTGTCAACAAGCACCTTGTCATCTATTCTGAAAAGAGCGGATTTTATAAGTACTTTGAGGCAATTATCGAGCAGCTGCTGGCCAAGTCCAATATTGTGATCCATTACGTGACCAACGATCCCGACGACGCCATTTTCGCACTTGCCGAAAAGGAGCCCAGAATCAAGCCTTACTACATCGGACTGAAGAAAATGATCCCTTTGATGATGCGTTGCGAGGCCGATATCATGGTCATGACCACACCTGACCTTGAAAAGTATTATATCAAGCGCTCGATCATGAAAAAGGATATGGAGTATGTGTACGTGCCTCACGATATGATGAGCGTGCATATGGGATTTCGCGAGGGCGCTTTGGACGCATTCGATACCATTTTCTGCACAGGCCCTCACGTGGCAGCCGAGGTCAGAGCTACCGAGAAAGTGTACGGTCTGCCCGAGAAAAAGCTGGTAGAATTTGGCTATCCGCTTGCCGATAAGCTGATCGAGGCAGGGGAGCAGGCGCGCGCCAATTACGTTGCGCGTCAGCGTAAGGAAATTCTGATTGCCCCCTCGTGGCAGGAGGACAATCTCTTGGATTCTTGCATCGACGGATTGATCGAAGCTTTGTACTGTGAAGAATACCATCTGATCGTGCGTCCGCACCCTGAATACGTCAAGCGTTACGGTGCGCGTATGCAGGCTATTGTGGATAAATACAAGCATCTTGTGGGTGACGGGCTTTCCTTTGAGCTTGACTTTACCGTCAATCGCTCAATCTACGCAGCGGATATGCTGATCACCGACTGGTCGGGTATTGCGCTGGAGTATTGCTTCGCTACCCGCCGTCCCGCGATCTTTGTCAATACCAAGATCAAGTGTATGAATCCGAACTGGGAAAAGATCGGCTTGACACCCGTTGAGATCTCACTGCGTGACGTGGTGGGCGTTTCGGTGGATAAGGATAAAGTGAGTGAGTGTCGCTCGGTTGCTGCCGATCTGTTTGCAAGAGCAGATGAGTATGAGCAGAAAATCACCGAGGTTTTGGCGGGGCATATCTACAATCAGGGCCAAGCAGGTGAGATTGGAGCCAACTACCTGCTCAATGCTTTGGTCGAAAAGCGCAAAAAGTCTTGACATGGCGTATAAAGTGTGATAAAATGATTATATTCCGAACATAAAGGAGTGTATATCATGATTTCTGTTACCGTTGCATATATCGATCCTGCAGCAACAACTATCCTTCTGACCTCGATTAGTTCGATCGCGATCGCAGTCGGTGCGACTGCCGTGATCCTGTGGCGCAAGGCCAAGAAAAAGGTGTCCAAGACGCTGCACATTGACGAAAACGCTAATAAAGAGGTCGAGGACGAGCTTGTGATTAACACCGAAGAGCAGCAAAAGAATGCTTGATTACAAGATGTGAGGGGTATGATGCCATGAGCACTGCGTCGCTGTTTTCTATTCTGACTTTGATTAGCACCATCGTACTTGCTGTCACTATACTTGTAGTTGTGCCTCTGTTTGTCATTTTGCTTATTATTCAAAATAAAAGGTATAAGCGAGAGCAGATTGAGTACGAAGAAGAGAATGCTGCCCAAGAGATTACGGATGAGTCTGCTGACCAAACGGTCACAGAGGAGCCTGTTGCCGAACAAGCTGCAGGTCAGCCTCTCGCTGCGGATATTCCGCAATAATTCCGTTCAAAAATGCAAATTTGCCTTCTGTTTATGAACAGAAGGCACAATTTGCTGATTTTTCATTTGATTTTTTGACCTCTTTGTTCAAAAATTTTTATACAGATCGGAAAAATGAACGCTTTTCCGAGGAAAGGAAACTTATGAAAATGAAGTGCAAAAGAAGCTTGGCCATCGTAATGCTGATTGCAATGCTTGCCGTATCCACCCTGACTCTGTTTGGCTGCGGCGGTGCTAAGGAAACCGTTATTATCTATACCTCTGCGGAGGATTACCGCGTGGAGCATATGCAAAAGCGCATGAACGAGCAGTTCCCGCAGTATAACGTCATCATTGAATATAAGACCAGCGGAAACCATGCCGCTACCCTGCAGGCTGCGGGGAAAAATGCCGAATGCGATATCTCGCATGATTTGGAGTATGCATATGCTGAGCAGCTGGCAGAGCAAGGGGTTCTGGCTGATCTGACCGATCTTGTTGACTGGAGCGTGTATGCCGAGGATACCGTACAAAGCAAGTATTACGCACCCGAGATCCGTAACGGCGGTTGCATCATTATCAATACGCAGCGCCTTGCCGAGCTTGGTTTGGACAAGCCTACTTCTTATGCCGATCTGCTTGATCCGCAGTATAAGAATCAGATCTCTATGCCCAACCCCGCATCCTCGGGTACGGGCTATATGTTCCTGCTCTCGCTGGTCAACGCATGGGGGGAACAGGAGGCTCTGGAATATTTTGACAAGCTCTCCGAAAACGTGCTGTCCTTTACCTCGTCCGGCTCGGGGCCTGTCAATTCGCTGGTACTTGGTGAGGTTGCCATCGGCCTTGGCATGACTCCTAACGCTGCTACCAAGATCGGGGAAGGCTATCCTCTGGAGATCGTCTTTTTTGAAGAGGGATCGCCTTACTCTCTGTACGGACAGGCGATCATCGAAGGAAAGCAGGAAAGAGAAGCAGTAAAAGAGGTGTTTGCATTCCTGACCACCACACTCAATGAGGAGCTTTGCGCAAACTATTATCCCGAAAAGATCTTCAAGGATAAGGATTATGCAGTGGATAATTTCCCCACAGGCGTCAAGTATGCTGATATGAAGGTCGAAAACGCATCCGAATACAAGGAGTATCTGCTTTCCAAGTGGACACATTGATCATGAATAACTGTAAGCTTTCAATCCAAAATATTTGTAAACAGTATAAAAACAATAAAGCGGTCGCGTTGGATAACGTCAGCGTGGACGTGATGGAAGGGGAATTTCTTTCTATCCTTGGCCCTTCGGGCTGCGGTAAGACCACGCTGTTGCGCATCATTGCAGGTTTGCTTGCACCGGATAGCGGCAAGCTGCTGTTGGATGGCAAGGATATCACCGCGGCACCTGCTGCCAAGCGTTCGATGGGGATCGTATTCCAGAATTATGCGCTGTTTGAAAACATGACTGTGCTGGAAAACGTGACTTATGCCGCATGGCTCAAGGCCAAGCGCGAGAAGAGCGCGACCAAGGATGAGATCACACAGCGTGCCATGGAGCTTCTTGCCGAGCTTGGCATTGCGGACTATGCAAAGAAATATCCTGCTTCACTTTCGGGAGGACAGATGCAGCGCGTTGCAATTGCGCGCACGCTGATCCTGAGCCCCGATATTATGCTGTTTGACGAGCCCGCATCCGCCCTGGACGTGGCCACTCGCTTGCAGCTGCGTGCTGTGATCAAGGATATTCAGCGAAGGTTCGGAACTACCATGATCTATATTACCCACGACCAGGAGGAGGCTTTTGCCATGTCCGACCGCATTATGGTCATGGACAATGCGCATATCAGCCAGATCGGTACGCCTGCCGAGATCGTGGGCGCGCCTGCCAATGATTACGTCAGAAGCTTTGTTGTCGAGAATTTGCAAACCAAGATCGATTCGCTCAACAAGGCATTGGGGAAGAGCGTATGACGGCTGCAATCAAAAAGCGTCCGGGTAGCTCGTGGACTGTCAAATGTGCGGTGGCTGCGGTGCTGCTTTGCGTCGTGGTGCTCCCCATTCTCTCCATGTTCTTACAGATCACACCGGCGGATCTTAGGGACGTTATCAATAACCCTAATTTTGGAAATGCAGTATGGAATTCGCTGCGTTATACCACGCTGGCTACGCTGATCGTGGTGGTACTGGCGTATTTGTTGGCCATTTGCACCACGCGCGTGGCATTGAAGGGTAAGCGCCTTTTGAATATCATTCTCATTCTGCCCATGCTGATTCCGTCCATCTCGCACGGTATGGGATTGTTGATCTTATTCGGGCAAAACGGTATTCTCAAAAATCTGATCGGCTGGACCTTCCGTATCTACGGCGGTACGGGCATTGTGCTGGGATCTGTGATGTATGCGCTGCCTGTTGCGTATATCATGCTGGCGGACGTGCTGCGCTATGAGGATATGTCGGTATATGAGGCGGCCGAGGTGCTTGGCATTGGCAAGGTGCGCACCTTTTTGCGTGTGTCATTGCCTTATATGAAAAAGCCGCTGATCGCAGCCGCATTTTCCACCTTTGCCATGATCGTGACCGATTACGGTGTGCCGCTTATGGTGTCCGGTACGGATAATTATACCATTTCTACGTTGATGTATCAGGCAGCGATCGACCAACAGAAATTCGGCCGCGGTGCGGTATACGGTGTGATTCTGCTGCTTCCCGCCATTGTCGCGTTTTTGATCGACCTGCTTGGCAAGGAACGCAGCAACAGCTCGTTTGTTACAAGAACGGGTCAGGGAAGCCAAAAGCTGCTGCATAAGGCATTGTCATATGCGTTTTGTACGCTGATGTCGCTCTTTGCGCTGTTGCCCATCGGTGTGTTTGCGTTTTTGGCACTGGTAAAGCGTTATCCCATTGATATGACGCTGACGTTTGATAATTTCGCTTATATTTTCAAAGGGCAGGGAGCGGCTTATCTGACAAATTCATTGATCATTGCGCTGATCACCGCACTTGTGGGTGTAATACTTGGATTTGTGACGGCTTATCTGACAGCGCGCATGCGTTCACCGCTTTCGCGCGGACTGCACCTGTTGGCCATAAGCTCTATGGCGATTCCCGGTATGGTGCTGGGTATTTCTTACGTCATGACCTTTGCCGCAACGCCGATTTTCGGCACACTGGTGATTCTGGTCATGGTGAACACCGCGCACTTTATCTCTTCGCCCTATCTGATGATGTACAATAGCTTTGGCAAGATGAACGAAAATTTAGAGGCTGTCGGACAGACGCTTGGAATTGGACGGGTGCGTATGCTGTTGCGCATGTTCTTGCCGCAGAGCATTGGTACACTTGCTGAAATGTTCTCGTACCTGTTCGTGAACAGCATGATGACCATTTCTGCCGTATCATTTTTGGCCAATACCACAAACAAGCCAATTTCGCTCATGATCAGCCAGTTCAATGAACATAACAATGAGTACGTGGCTGTAGTGTCCATTCTCATCCTGATCGTCAATATTATGATTAAGATCGCGGTCGAGCAGGTCAAAGCATTTGCTGCCCGCCGCAAATAACGGAGAGTCCTATGAAACTGACAAAAAAACAATTTTCTGTACTGGTGACTTTAGAGTCCGAGAGAAAAAGCAAGTCGCAGCGTGAGCTGGCTGCGGTGACCGGGCTGTCTGTCGGCACTGTCAATAAGATCGTTACCGAGCTGTGTGAGCAAGGGTTGATGCAGGATGGCTGTATTACCGAGGCAGGCTTGGCTGCGCTTGAGCCCTACCGCGTCAAGCGTGCCATCTTTATGGCAGCCGGTTTTGGCTCTCGCCTGGTGCCCATCACGCTCAACACCCCAAAGCCTTTGGTGCGCGTAAAAGGCAAGAGAATTATCGATTCCTTGCTGGATGCTGTCGTGTCCGCAGGCATTGAGGAGATCTATTTGGTACGCGGATATCTGTCCGAGCAGTTTGACCAGCTGCTCAAAAAGTATCCCACTATCACCTTTATCGAAAATCCCGTATATAACGAAACAAACAATATTTCGTCCGCGTACTGTGCGCGACACCTGTTTGCCAACAGCTACGTGTTTGAGTCGGACCTGCTGCTCTATAACCCCAAGCTGATTACAAAGTATCAGTATGAAAGCAACTATTTGGGCGTACCCACAGAGCGCACCGAGGACTGGTGCTTTACCACCAATGCTTCGGGCGTGATCAAGAGCATGGCGTGCGGCGGTACAGATTGCTTCCATATGTATGGCATTTCCTACTGGAATACCGAGGACGGCACCAGATTGGAAAAGGATATTGAGCGCGTGTACAATACTCCGGGCGGTAAGGAACGCTATTGGGATCAGGTCGCGCTGGATTACTGCATCGACTCCTACGAGGTGCGCGTGCGCGAATGCTCCTTCTCGGACATTGTCGAGATCGATACCTTCAACGAGCTCAAGCAGATCGATAAGAATTATGCGATGTAATGAAAAAATCCACCCTGCGGGGCAATGTCATTAAGTTAATTTAGTGACGCGAAAGAAAGATGCACTTAACAAAGCTGAAAAAGCAGAGTTAAGTGCATTTTTCGTGAAAAAGGCATGGCGAAAAGACAGACGAGAAAGTCTGTCAAAAAAG